>DATBBI010000362.1:0-11712 GCA_036271115.1 Trebonia sp. | reverse complement strand
GTGCCGCGGCTGATGCCGGTGTTCGGGCCGTGGCGGCTGATGATCGCGGGCATGCTCCCGGTGGTGGCCGGCATGGCGCTGCTGGCCCAGGTGTCGCCGGCGACCAGCTACTGGACCGGGATCTTCCCGCCCATGGTGCTGCTCGGCGCGGGCATGGGCGTCGTGTTCGTGCCGCTGACCACGGCCTCGCTGGCCGGGGTGCGGCCGCAGGACTCCGGCGCTGCCTCCAGCATGGTCAACGTCATGCAGCAGCTCGGCGGCTCACTGGGCCTGGCGGTGCTCGTCGCGGTCTTCGGCACCGCCAGCCGCACCGCGCTGGCGCACCCGGTGGCGGGGCAGCCCGCGGCGGCGTTCCACACCCAGGCGCTCGCGCACGGCATCGCCGTCGCGTTCGGGCTCGCGGCGATCTTCGATGTGGCGGCCCTGCTGATCATCGCCATCCTGCTGCGCGGCCGCGCGGCGCCCGCCGCGCCGGCACTGGCCGAGACCGACGAGCTGGATCTCGTGCCGGTACCTGACATCGAGTAAGTCGCGGTCGCGGCACGGCTTGACCCTCCTGTAATGGGAGGGTTGAGCCTTTTCCTGACGCACTCACTGAGCCGATGGAAGGGGCGCATGATCATGACCGAGACAAGTGAACTCACGACAGGGCAGCTCGCCGACCGGTACCTTGCCGTGTGGAGCGAACCCGATCCCGCCGCGCGGCGCGCCGCTGTCGCCGCCCTATGGGCGCCGGACGGCGTCGAGTTCGTCGACGGCGGCATCCAGTTCCACGGGCACGACGGGCTCGACACCCGGGTGCGCGAGGCCTACGAGCAGTTCGTCGCCACCGGCGCTTACGCCCTCACGTCCGCTGGCGACGTGGCCAGGCACGACGACATCGTGACCTTCACGGTCCAGCTGACCACCCCCGACGGGGAGGCCGCCTGGGCGGCCAGGATCTTCCTGCTCGTGGGGCGGGACGGCCTGATCCGGGAGGATTACCAGCTCACGGTGAAACCGCTCACGGCCTGAGTACCGTGAGCGGGACCGCCTGCGAGTAGCGGACGCGGCCGAAGTACATCAGCTTGACCAGGAGCCAGGACTGCCAGCCTGGCTCGGCCGTCGCGGGCACGGTCACGGCGAAGCTGGCCGTGGCCTCCCCGCCCGGTGGCACGGTGACCGCCTGCGTCCACGGCCCGGTGGCCCGCCAGGTGCCGATCGGGGAGATGAGCTGGAGCTCGCCGCGCAGGCCTGAAGCCAGGTGGCTGGCGACCCGGACGGTCAGTTCGCCGCGCTCGCCGGGCGCCAGCCGCAGCTCGGGGGTGAGCACCTGCAGGTCCGCCTCGCCCGCCATGCCCTGGACGTCCGACTGCAGCCGGAAGAACAGCTCCTCTGGCGGCTGGCTGGCGTCCGGGGCGCCTGGCTGGCCGATCGTGACGAGCGCCGTGTCCTCGAGCAGCTGGCCGAGCCCGTCGTGGATCCTGGCCGCGACGAAGTACCGCCCGGCGTCGGCGCCCGGCCGGGCGCTGACCACCACGTCCCAGGTCGTGAACCCGTGCCCGGGGATGTCGAAGGGCAGCGGCGCGCCCGCGGTGACCGGCGCGCCGTCGATCTCCGCCAGCAGGCCGTCCGGCACCAGCAGCTCGACCGTCCCGCTGGCAGGCTCGGGGCCGCAGGCCACGCTGAGCTGGAGGGGGACGGCGGGGTCGCCCTCGCCGAACTCGGCGCCGTCGCTGTAGCCGCCGAGCGTGATCCTGGTGGGCGTGACGTGCACCGCGACCGGGACGTTCCCGGCGGGCGCCGGGCCCTTGCCGTGCAGCCAGTACCGCGCGTGCACCGGCTGAACCGGCTCGGGCGGGGCGGGCGGCTCCAGCGGCGCCGCCGTCGGCGAAGCTGGCGCCAAGCCGGGCGCCGGCCCCAGCCGGAGCACCGCCGTCACCGTCTCGAACGGGCCGATGCCGACGAGGGCCCCGCCATCGCTGACAGGGACCTGGACGTCGTCGGCCTCTTCGAGCAGGCTCGCGCGCCAGGCGGCCTCGATGCCACCGAGGGCGCCGCTGGCGCGCACCCGGACCAGGGACGCCATCCCCTCGGTCTCCCGCAGCCTGACGGTCACCTCCCGGCCGGCCGGCAGCCCGCCTGACCGGCCCGCGGCGAGGGGATTGCCGTGCGGCTTAAGGGCGGACAGTGTGACGTTCGGCACGCTCAGCGCGATGGCCGCCGCGCCATCGCCATCGTCGCCGCCATCGCCGCTGCCCGGCGCCTCCCCGGTCACGACCGCGGTCAGGTCGTGGTTGTAGTCTTCTGCGCGCGCGTTGAACCCGGCCTCGCGCCAGCCTCCCGCCGACGCCGCCAGCGCGTAAGAGAACGTGTGCGTCCAGTGCTGCCAGGCGAAGCTCGACCCGTCAGGCGCGGCCTGCCGGTCGCCGTCGATCCACACCCCGCTCGGCCAGCTGGAGCAGGCGCGCAGCAGCGTCATCCAGAGCGTCCCGTCCGGCGTCACCACGCCGCTGGGTGTGCCCTTGTTGAACAGCGCCACCGTCCCGTCGCCGAGCGGCGGCTCGCCGGGGAACGCCCCGGCGCCGTCGGCCAGGACGGCACGCAGCTCCCTGGTGGCCAGCCCGCCCGCCAGCTCGGCCAGCGCCTTCTCCAGGCCGGCCGCCTCCGCGGGCGCGACGATCAGCACCGGCAGGTCACGGGGCCCGCGCAGGTCCGCATCCGGCGCGAACGCCGAGGCGCGCGACCGCGCGGCGGGCACCCACAGCCGCGCCCCGATCCCGTCGGTGGCCAGCGCGGCGAGCTGCTTGGCCACCGCCGGTTCTGCTGCCGCGAGGACCTCCGCGGTGAACGCGTTCTCGGCGGGACCGCCGAGCGCGATCCTGAAGTCCGGCAGGTTGGAGTCCACGTCGACGGCCCCGTAGCGCGGCCCGGTGGCCCGCGAGCAGGTCGCCGTGACGCCGGCCCCCGCCAGCGAGACGACCAGATCCCTGATGAGCCAGCGATCTCCGTTCTGGATGACATCCGGAGTGATCACCTCGGCCACTCCGATGCCGACGGGCACCTCGCCCCCGGTCGCGGCGAGCACCGCGCGCGCGACCGACCCGACGCCGAACCACTGGTTCGCCGGGTTGTCGAGGCTCCACGAGTGCGCCGCCGTGTCCGCCTCCGGCGTGCCGAACGGCCGTCCGATCACCGCCGTCGCCGTCTGGTACACCGGCAGCCCGCCGGCCGCGGCGGCGGGGAAGCGGACCCGCAGCATCCGGTCCTTGCCGATCGACCCTGACAGGCGGGTGCGGAACTCCACCCGGTCCGCGCCGTCCCACAGCAGGGTCTCGGCGGTGATCGTCAGGTCGCCGAGCGGGAAGGTGGCGACCAGCCGCGACCCGGCGGGGGAGCGCTGCGCGCGCACGTCCGCGGCCGGCGCGGCCGCGGAGCCGGCCCCTGGTCCCTTCGACGCCAGGTGCCAGGGACCCTCGCCCCAGCGCGGGTGCTTGTCGTATTCCTCCTGCAGCACGAGCTCGTTGCCCGGCCCGGCCAGCACCTCCTGGCCAGATCGCTTGTCGAGCACCGAGCTGAGCGTGCCGCCGCGCGCCGGGTCGGCGGTCACGGCGAAGAAGTCGTTCTCGATCGTGACCCCGTCGACGTCCGCCCAGCCCGCATCGCCGCCCGCGGGGGCGGCCTGCACCGCGGCCAGCGGGTAGCGCCGGTGCCCGAGCGCTGGCACCGCGCAGGCGCGGAACGTCAGCGTCACCTCGGCGAGCGAGCCGTCGGGGTGCCACCCCACCCCCTCGGCGAGGGCCGGCACGGCGGCACCGGTCTCCGGGTCGCGCACCTCCAGCCAGCTTGTGCCGGGCGACCCGGGGCGCACGGTCACGGTGACCATCCCGTCCCGCTCCCTGGCCAGCCCGTTCACCACCGTGACAGCCCGCCCGCCGTCCACGGCCCGGCTCCCGTCCCCGTCCCCGGCGGTGCCGCCAACGATGAAATCGATTGCATCGCGGCGCGCCGAATCGCCGCGCTGCCACGCCTCGCGCCAGCCCGCCAGCAGGTCCAGGTACACCTGGTCGGATTCGGTGCCGGTGATCGCGTCGTGGTGCGCTCCGTAGGCGAGCTGCCGCCACGCCTTGTCCAGCGACTCGGCGGGGTACGGCGCCCCGCGCAGCCAGGCCAGCGTCGCGAGCCGCTCGGCCTCGAGGACCACGGTCTCGCCGGCCCGCTGCGCCTGCTTGGTGTCGATGTAGGACACGTCCTTGCCGGTGTAGACGGGGTTCATGTCCCGCGTCTGCGGCATGATCCAGAACCGGGCGCCGGCCCCGGATCCCGATGCGTCGCCCGCCTCCGCCCGCACCGCGTCGAAGAACTCGCGGGGGATCGCGGTGACGAACCGCGGCCACACGTACCGCTTGTTCCACTCCCGGTGCACGTCGGTCACCCACCGGGCCGGAATGACGTGGTCCGACCCGACGGGCAGCATGACGTTCCTGGTGGCGGCCACCGCGGCCAGTGTCACGAACTGCTCGTGCGCCGCCCGCAGCGCCGCCTCCAGATCGGGCGTGGTGTGCAGCGTCCAGCCCGCGCCGTAGTGGTTGGCCATGTACGCCGTCAGCAGCCCCGACCCGTCGGGGGAGAGCCACTCGAACTCGGCGGGGAACTGCATCCGCGTGTTGTCGTCGGGCCCCCACTGGTGAAACGGCCCGCGCGCCCACGACGACGACGTGAGCCCCGCCGAGGCCATCAGCCCGGGGAAGCCGGGATCGTGCCCGAACGCGTCGAGCATCCACGCCGACCGCGGGTCGGCGCCGAGCACGTCGCGCTGGAATCCCATCCCGTACACCGCGTTGCGGATCGTGGTCTCGGCGCTGGTCAGGTTCGTGTTCGGCTCGTTGTAGGTGCCGCCGACGAGCTCGAGGCGCCCGTCAGCGAGCAGGCCGCGGATGGCCGCGCGATCGTGGGGGAACGCGTCGAAGTGGGGCTTGAGGTAATCGAGTTCGGCGAGCACGAACTTGTAATCGGGGTCCCGGCGCGCCTTCTCCAGATGCAGCCGGACCAGGTCGAACGCGGTCCTGGTGTCGGGCAGCTCGCCGTCCTCGTCGGGCAGCACCAGCCGGGCCTCGGTGAACTGGCCCTGGGTGCTCCACCACACCGGGTCGTAGTGGAAGTGGCTGACCATCCACATGGTCCAGCCCGGCTCGGCCACGGTGATCCGCGCGGCCTGCTCGACGCGGGCGGCGGCCGTCTCCGCGATGACCGTGACCGGCAGTTCGGTGCCGGGAGCGCCGGTCACCGCGACGGCCACCTCATAGCTGCGGCTTTCCCCCGCCACGGGAAGCGTCATCCCGAACGGGCGCGGGGTGGCTGCCCCGGCTCCCTCGATCCGCAGCGTGGCCGGCGCCCCCGCATCGCTGTGGCCCGCTGGCTCCACGGTGACCCTGATCACCTGCAGCGGCCGGACCGCACTGCCCTGGAAGAGATCGGTCGATTCCACGCCAGTGATCCGCATGCCCCCATCGTTACACGGCAACGCGGTGCGCGCGCCCTCAGGAATCACCCGTGTCATCCCGGCCGGCAGCGCCTCGAAACAAATCTTCCGAGAGACTTGTCAAAAGAACCCTTTCGAAGGTAGTGTTTCGAAACATGAGTTCCGAAGAAAGCCCGCGTCCCGAGCGCCCGGCGGACACCCGGGCCGACGCCTGGGACGAGCCCCTCACGCTCACCGACCCGAAGGCCATGCGCGCGCTCGCGCACCCCGTTCGGATGGAGCTGCTGGACCTGCTCGGCGTCGCGGGGACGCTGACCGCCACCCAGGCCAGCGAGATCCTCGGCGAGTCGCCGGCAAACTGCGCGTTCCACCTGCGGACGCTCGCGAAGTACGGCTTCGCGAAGGAAGCGGGCGGCGGCCGCGGCAGGGAACGGCCATGGACCAGGACCCACCGCACGATCTCGGTCTCGTCGACAGAGCAGGACGACCAGCAGGCCGCGATCGCGGCCGGCGCGCTGGGCTCGGTCTACTTCGAGCGATGGGTGGAGCGCGCGAGAAGGGTCTTCGGCAGCCGCGACCGGCTGCCCGGCTGGGAGAACGCGACGCAGATGAACAGGAGTGCCGTGTTCCTGACGGCGGACGAATCGGCCCAGGTGGCCCGCGAGTTCCAGGAGATCATCAACCGCTACCGCGGTAGGGAGCGCGACCCGTCGCAGCGGCCCGCCGGAGGGATGCCCGTGGAGGTGGCGTTCTTCAGCTCGCCGCTCACCGAGTTCTCCGGGCTGACGCCGGCCGGCGAATCTCAAGATATATCTTGACAGCATTCATGAACGAGATACATCGTAAGTAGTGCGTTCGGCGTCGTGACGGCGGACGCCAGCGAACCAGAGGAGTCAGCATCATGCATCCAGACATGGCCAGCGCCCTGGCCAGCCAGCACCGTCACGAAATGACCGCCAAGGCCGGCCACCACGCGCAGGCCACCCAGGCCAGCGAGACCGCGGTGGCGTGCCAGCCCGCGGCGAGCCCACGGGGGCCTCGCCGCGGCGCCCGGCGTTCGAGCCTCTCCGGCGCGCTGCTGCCGCGCTACCGCGTCAGCTGGTCGCGGACCGCCCTGTCGGCGTCGGCACCCGACGGCGCCGAGCGCGGCCGCTCGTGGGTCATCGTCATCTCCGCCACCCGCGGCCTGTAGAGTCCGCCGGACATGGGGCAACGCGGGGGATTGAGAGCCATCCCGCTCCAGGCTCCTAACAGCAAGAAGCGGCCTAGCCGCCGCCGTATCCCGGCCACCGCGGAAGATCGTGCGGGATCACGCGCCGGAAACCGGGGGTAATCCCGCACGATGATCCGGTACGCCTGATAACAGCAAGAAGCGGTGTGGCTACCGGGTCGCTGCCGGGTCAATGTCCTGGTCACGGGTGTTACCAGGCTGTACTGTTGATAACGGGGGCGCCGGGACATCGTTTTCCTTCTCCCGATCCTGGGTTGCCGCGAAGGGCGCGGCTCAGTGACGCGCCAGCCAAAGAAGGAGTGTGATGGCCTTGTCCGACCGGCCCGCGACGCTGCGGGATGTGGCGGCTGCGGCGCGCGTGCACCCCGCGACCGCGTCCCGGGCGCTGAACCCGGGAACCCGGCTGCTGGTCAGCGAGGAAACCGCCCGCCGGGTGACCGAGGCGGCCGAGCGGCTCGGCTACCGGCCCAACCCGGTCGCCAGGTCGCTGCGCACCCGGCGCTCGCACACCGTGGGCGTGCTCATCCCCGACCTGAACAACCCGCTGTTCCCGCCGATCGTGCGCGGCCTCGAGGACCGGCTCGCCGAGCACGGCTACGTCGCGCTGATCGGCAACACCGACGGCGACCCGGCGCGGGAACGGATGGTCTTCGACCAGATGCGGGCCAGGCTCGTCGACGGTTTCGTGCTGGCGACGGCGACGCTGCACAGCGACATCCTGGACGAGGCGACCGAAGCCGATCTGCCGGTTGTGCTGATGAACCGCACCGCCGAGGGCTATCCCTTCTCCTCGGTCTCCGTGGACAACGAGCAGGGCGTGCGGGCGGCCGTGGCGCACCTGATCTCGCTGGGGCACACCAGGATCGGGCACATCGCTGGCCCGCAGGACATCTCCACAGGCCTCGCCAGGCTGCGCGGGTTCCTCGACAGCATGCGGTCGCGCAACCTGCCCGTCGACGACAGCCAGGTCGTGTACGCGACTGCCCTGTCGCTGGCCGAGGGCCTGCGCTGCGGCCGCGAGCTGCTGGAGGGCAACGACGAGCTGACCGCCATCGTCGCGGGCAACGACATGCTCGCGGTGGGCTGCTACGGCGCGTTCGACGAGCTCGGCGTGCGCTGCCCCCAGGACGTGTCGATCATCGGCTTCAACGACATGCCGTTCATCGACCGGCTGCGCCCCCCGCTGTCGACGGTCCGTTTCCCGCACTACCAGCTCGGCACCGAGGCGGCCAACCTGCTGCTCGAGCGGATCGGGACCGGCGGCGGCCCGGTGAAGATCCTGTACCTGGCCCCGGAACTGATCGTCCGCGGCTCGACCGTCCCCGTCGGCCCGCAAGTGGTGCCCGACCTGGCGGGCGAGGGCGACGCGCGGGAACCGGCGGCGCCCGCGGTCGCCAGCGCGGTCCCGCTCCGCCGCGGCCAGGCACGCCACGGGCGGTAACCGCGCCATAGCCGTTAGCCGCATTTTGGGGCCGGCGGTAGCGTGAGCCGGCCATAATAGGGCCCGGCGACAGCACTAAGCGTGCCCGAAACCGGGCACGAAGCCATGGCACAACGCACCGCCGGATGCGTGGGAGGGCAGCGCGCTGCATTCGATTGCATCCGTTATATCTGTATATGTATGTACCTGGGATGATTGCTACTTCGTGTGATGAGACGCATCGCTTGCTCCCGTCGTACGGTTGCACAACCGCCCCGACGTCGCGTTGCCGCACTTCGAGCACGGCTGTGTAACAGATTGGATGTGCGGCATTGACAAACCAGTGAGGCGAGTAGCACTCTCTGGTGCAAACGATTGTGCCAATTGCATCCAGCCAAGACGACGGGCAACCAGACGAGGACGGGATGACTGAGGAAGCTCACGCACTCCAGCTGGGCTGGCTGGGCACCGGCCGGATGGGCGCCGCGATGGTGCGGCGCCTGCTCGCGCACGGCTGCGACGTCACTGTCTACAACCGCACCGCGGCCAAGGCCGTCCCGCTCGTCGAGCTTGGCGCGACGGCGGTCGGGTCGATATCCGAACTGGCCGGGTGCGACATCGTCTTCACCGCCCTCAGCACACCGGCCGACCTGATCTCGGCGCTGACCGGGCCGGAAGGCCTCATCTCCGGCGGTGCCTCCCCGAAGATCGTGGTCGACTGCTCGACGGTGTCCGCGGACGCGTCGTCGATCGTCAGGGAGCGGCTCGCCGAGCGCGGCACCGCGCTGCTCGCGGCCCCGGTCATGGGGAACCCCAAGGTAGTCGAGACGGGCCGGATGACCGCGGCCGTCTCCGGCCCGCGCGACGCGTTCGACACCGCCGAGCCCTATCTGACCATGCTGGGCAGCGGCGTCACCTACGTGGGGGAAGGCGAGCTGGCGCGAATAGTCAAGCTCTGCCATAACCTGTTCCTCGGCGTCATCGCAGCGTCGATGGCGGAAATTACAATCCTGGCTCAGGCAAGCGGGATCAGCCGCGAGGCGTTTCTGGCCTGCCTGAACAAGAGCGTGGTGGGCTCCCAGTTCACCAGGTACAAGTCACCGGCCTATGTCAACCTCGACTTCGAACCGACCTTCACCTCTAAGCTGCTCAGAAAGGATTTCGATCTCGGGCTGGCAGCCGCGCGGGAACGTGAAGTCCCGATGCCCGTGGCCGCGGTCGTCCATCAGCTCATCCAGGGGCTGGTCGGCCGTGGTTACGGTGACGTTGATTTCGCTGCATTTATCGCGCAAGAGGCCGAATCGGCCGGTATAACCCTCGACAGTGAGCACGCCGAAGTTACCGACGGGCTCGACCCCGAAGAACCCTAACCCCAGCAGGAAAGGAGGAACCGGGCGTGAGAGCATCCCTCCCCTGGTTCTCCAGGAACGTCATCGCGCTGAGCGCCGTCGCGCTCTCCGTGGGCGTCCTTGCGGCATGCAGTAGCAGTGGCAGTAGTAGCAGCAGCAGTTCGAGCCCGAGCGCGAGCGCGAGCACCTCGGCGAACACGACGCCGATCAGCATCGGCGCGTCGCTGTCCCTCACCGGAGACTTCTCCGCTGACGGCCAGGCCTTCCAGAAGGGCTACAACCTCTGGGCCAAGGACGTCAACGCGGCCGGCGGCATCATGGGCCGCCAGGTCAAGCTGACGATCCTGAACGACGCCAGCTCGCCTAACCAGGTGGTCACCAACTACCAGACGCTGATCAACACCGACCACGTCGATATGACCTTCGGACCGTTCTCCTCGCTGCTGACGGGCCCGGCGTCGGCGGTGGCCGCGCGCAGCGGTTACGCGTTCATCGAGGGCGCCGGAGGTGCGCCCGCGGTGTTCCAGACGCCGCAGAATGCGGCCGCCCACAACGTCTTCGACGTGTCCCTGCCGGTCGCGGACGAGCTGATGCCGTTCGTGAACTACATCGCGAGCCTGCCGGCCAGCGAGCGGCCGAAGACCGCGGCGTACCCGATGGCCGACGACCCGTTCGCCGACCCGCCGGTGCAGCAGGCCCAGCAGAAGCTGCAGGCGCTCGGCGTGAAGACCGTCTACTCGAAGATCTTCCCGGCTGAGCCGTCCTCCTACACGCCCCAGGCCGACCAGGTGGCGGCCAAGGCCCCCGATGTCGTGGTCCTCGGCTCAACCGACGTGCCCACGGTCCAGGCGTTCATGAAGGCGTTCGAGACCAACCACTACACCCCGAAGTGGTTCATCTGTGCGGCTGGCCCGGACCAGGGCGCGGCGTTCATCTCCGCGGTGGGCGCGGGCAACGCGGACGGGATGATGGTGCCTAACGGCTGGTACCCCGGGTACGCCAACGCGGCCAGCGCGAAGATGGTCAGCGAGTACGTCGCCAAGTACGGCGGCAACGCGTCCGGCGTGAACGCGGACGTCGCCGAGGGCTACTCGGTGGGCCAGGTGGCGCAGGCGGCGATCGTGGCGACCGGCGGCACCGACAACGCCAAGATCATCACCTACCTGCACGACAGCGGTACCACGCTGAACACTGTGCAGGGCCCGGTGAAGTTCGACTCCCTCGGCGAGAACGGCCTGGCGGCGGCCTTCGTCTTCCAGTGGCAGAAGAAGGGGACCGACTTCGTCCAGGTGCTCCCGGCGTCCGCCCAGGCCAGCGTCACGATCATCAAGAAGGCGCCCTGGGGCTCGGCCTGACCTTGCTACTCACCCATCCCTACTAGTGGGACGTGAACCGACCAGGACGGAGCTTGTTTATGGCGCGGGAGATATCGCAGGCCATCGTCGACGGGATCCTCATCGGGGGCGTGTACGCCCTCATGGCGGCGGGCCTGACCCTGATCTTCGGCGTGCTCGACATCATCAACATCGCCCAGGGTGTCCTGGTCATCCTGGGCGCTTACCTCAGCTACTCGCTGTTCACCAAGGCGCACATCGATGTGTTCGTCGGGCTGCTAGTCACGGTGCCGGCGATGTTCATCATCGGCGTGGTGATCCACTGGGCGTTCATCAGGCGGCTGCGCGGCACCGAGCGAACATCGATGACCCTGCTGGTCACCTACGCGGTCGCGCTGATCATCGAAGGCATCCTGTACAAGATCTACGGAGCGAACTTCGTTCAGATCAACGCCCCGTCCACGAACGAGACCCTGCACGTCTTCGGCTTCTACATCGAGTACATCTACATCTACGGGTTCATCATGGCGGTCGCCCTCGTCGTGGCGCTGTACGCGCTGCTGTACCGGACCAGGTTCGGCCGCAGCGTCCGCGCCACCATGCAAGACGAGACCGCCGCCCGGCTTGTCGGCATCGACGTGAACCGGGTCGCCGCGCTGACCTTCGGGATCGGCGTCGCGGTGACCGCGGCCGGCGGCATGGTCTACGGAGCGACCAACTCCTTCAATGCCAACAGCGGCTACGACCTGATCTCGCGGCTGCTGGCCATCATCATCCTCGGCGGCATGGGCTCCCTCGGCGGCGCGCTCGGCGCGGCGGTCTTCATGATCACCCTGGAGTCGGTGGTGACGATCTGGTACCCGACCTGGGCGGTCGCGGTCTTCTACGCCGCGCTCGTGCTGGTCCTGGTGATCCGC
>DATBBI010000361.1:0-5953 GCA_036271115.1 Trebonia sp. | reverse complement strand
ACGCGCTGTGGCGGGAGGGCCGCGACCAGATGATGCGCTCGCACCCGCAGAGCCCGCTGCCCGCGGGCGACCCGATGCGGGTCAGCGGCGTGCCTTACTGGCCCTACGATCCGGCGCTGCGATGGACCGTGCCCGTCGAGCCGGTCTCGCAGCCGCAGCGGCTCGAGATCGACACCGGCCCGGATGGCGTGACCCGCTACGAGCAGGTCGGCTGGGTCACGTTCGGCAATCCCGTTGGCCGGCGCGTGGCGCTGTGGTGGCTGGATCAGTACGGCGGCGGCCTGTTCCTGCCGCTGCGGGACGCGACGGCCGGCACCACCAGTTACGGTGCCGGCCGGTACCTGCTCGACACGGCGAAAGGCGCCGATCTCGGCTCGGCCGGCCACGCCCTCGTCATCGATCTGAACTTCCAGTACCACCCGTCCTGCCGTTACGACCCCCGCTGGGTCTGCCCGCTCGCGCCGCACGACAACGTCATCGACGTGCCCATCAGGGCGGGGGAACGGCTGACCTGGCCAGATTGACCCTGCCCCGTTGCCCCTCTCTCAACGTGGCGGCTGGTTCCGTTCCCACCAGGGCGGCTCTGGCGGCTGCTCGTCGGGTGGCCAGTCCTGCGCCGGTTCTGCGGCGGCTGGTTCCTGCCACTCGGCCGGGTACTGGTCAGCGGCGTCGATCGCCGGGCCGGCCGGGTTCATGGTGCTGCCGTAGGCGAGAGTGCCGGGTGGCGGCAGGGGAGCGCTGCTCGCGCCTGGCAGGGTGCTGATCGCCGGGTCGCATTCGACCGCGTGCAGTCGCAGCCCGCCGCCGGCCCTGTCGGCGAGCAGCAGCGCGCAGTCGGGAAGGTTCTGCAGCGCGGTCGGCTCGACGGCGTATTCGTAGCCGCGCTGCCTGGTCTCGGTGTCGCTCCAGTACGTGCCGCCGGACTGCGACCACCCGCCGCGGGTGGCGGTGTAGGAGGAGACGACGAAGGTGTGCCGGCGGCCGATGTAGGCCGCGGCCTGCTCGGCTTCCGTGTGATTGCCCAGCCGCATGAACGCGGTGGTCCCGCCGCCGAGCATGCCGGATGCGTCCTCGCGCAGGTGCCGGAACAGCAGCGTGACCGGCACCCCGCGCAGGTCGCATGTTTCCGCGAGGCGCTCGAGGTGGCGCCTGGCGATCTCGTCGGCCCCGGCGACGAGCACCGCGGGCGGTTCCTGCGCGGCACCCGATACCTGCACGGTCAGCCAGTGCGCGATCAGCGCGGTCAGTATTTCGCCGGCCGCGGTTCGCGGCCCGCCGTCCAGGGTGAGGCAGGTGTAGCGCTCGGGCTGGGCTGGCCACCCATCGCTCGCGTAGGCGGCCACTTCCGCCATCACCGCGTCCAAACGGACCAGGCTTGCTCCGATCTGTTCCCGGTACCCGCCGGGGAACAGGTCCCCGGAAAGGAGTTCCAGTTCGGCGGTGCTGAGTATCCCGCTGGGGATGGCGTGCCCGAGAGCGGCGCGGACCGCGGCGGCCAGCCGCTGGGGCGTCACGCCGCGCCCGGCCAGCGCGCCTCCGAGCTGCTGCAGCACCCGGGTGTCGATCGTGCGGTCGGTGCGTGCGCCGCCCGGTATCCCCGCGTGCAGCGCCTCGGCGACGGCGTCGGCGAGCTGCGCGGGAGAAAGCTCGCCGAGGATGCCGCTGCGGCCGAGGTCGTGCGGCAGCCGGTAGACAGCGGCGGGTATCCCCATGCGCTGAGCCGCTGCCGTCAGCGTGGCGGCCGCGTGCTGGCCGGTCAGGTCGATGGCTAGCAGCGGGCGGCTGGCCAGCAGCGATGCGCCGTGCACGGTCAGCAGCGCCTGCCAGCCGGCGAGCGTCCCGCCGAAGACGTCGGTCCGCCGCGGGGCGACGGTCGCGCTGCCCCACTCCGGCTGGCCAGCCAGCCGGGCCAGCTCCGCGCTCTCATGATCGGCCGCGCGCTGGTCCCAGCCGGCCATCGCCTCCTGGTATTCCTGCTCTGGGGTCATGTCGCGGGCCTGCTCGCGGCGCAGCCACTGCCAGCCGGTCCAGGCGAAACCGGGGCCGCACAGCGTGGCGATCGTCACCGCGGTCAGGCCGAGACTGAAGTTACCGGAGACGGATCGCGCGCATCCGGCGAGCACCACCAGCAGCACGGCCAGTCCGATGCTCGGCTTGCCCACCCACTGCCAGGTCCGCTGCCACGCTTGCTCGGCGGTCGCCAGCCGCGCGACCGCCTGGGCGTGGACGGCGTGCGGGCTGGGCTCAGGCTCCGGGTAAGGGGCCGCGAGCTCGCGCCGGTCCCTGAACACCCAGCCCAGCCGGGGACCTGGTGTGAACAGCAGGTCCTGGTCCGCGAGTGGTGCCGCTCCCGCAGAGGGCATGGCCTGCCAGTTGCGCATCACTCCGGAGTTCCCTTCCGGTCGGTGCGCCCCCACGGCAGATGATGCCACGAGCGTGGTCGCATCGTCACGAAAAGCTATAAAGTCCTGCCGGCCGGAGAGGGCCTCACGTCCCTGCGCGTAGCCTGAACGCGTGACTTCACCCGCGCTTCAGCAGCCGCAGTGGCCCGACCGCGATCGACTGGAGGCGGTAGTGCGCGGCCTGGAGAGCCTGCCGCCGCTGGTGCTCGCCGCGGAGTGCGACCAGTTGAAGGAGCGGCTGGCGGCGGTGGCGCGTGGCGAGGCGTTCCTGCTGCAGGGCGGTGACTGCGCGGAGACGTTCGCCGGCACGAGCGCCGACAGCATCGGGGGCAAGTTCCGTACGCTGCTGCAGATGGCCGTCGTGCTCACCTACGCGGGCAGCGTTCCGGTGGTGAAGGTCGGCCGGATGGCAGGCCAGTTCGGCAAGCCGCGGTCGGCGGCTACCGAGGTCAGGGACGGCGTGGAGCTTCCGGTCTACCGGGGCGACGCGGTCAACGGGATCGAGTTCACCGCCGCGGCCAGGACGCCTGACCCTGGCCGGCTGCTCGAGGCGTACCGCTGCTCGTCGGCCACGCTGAACCTGTGCCGGTCCCTGGCTGGCGGCGGGTACGCCGACCTGCGCCAGGTGCATGCCTGGAACCAGGACTTCGTGGCGGGCAGTCCTGCCGGGCAGCGCTATGAGGAGCTGGCGGACGAGATCGACCGGGCGATCGCGTTCATGCACGCGTGCGGGGCCGACCCCCGGGAGTTCCGCGCGGTGGAGTTCTTTTCCAGCCACGAGGCGCTGCTGCTGGACTATGAACGAGCCCTGACCCGGACCGATGCGCGCAGCGGGCGTGCGTACGATCTGTCGGCTCACCTGCTATGGATCGGCGAGCGCACCCGGGCCCTTGACAGCGCGCACGTCGAGTTCGCGCGGCGGATACGCAATCCTCTTGCCGTCAAGATCGGCCCGAAGGCGACGGCGCAGGACGTGCTCGAGCTGATCGAGGTCCTCGACCCCGAGCACGAGTCCGGCCGACTCACCCTGATCACCCGCATGGGCGCGGGCAGGATCCGGCAGGCGCTGCCCCCGCTGGTCGAGAAGGTGGCGGCCAGCGGGGCCGTCGTGGTCTGGGTGTGCGACCCGATGCACGGCAACACGGTCGAGGCGGCCAGTGGCCAGAAGACCAGGTACTTCGACGACGTGCTGGACGAGGTCGTCGGCTTCTTCGAGGTGCACCGCGCGCTCGGTACTCATCCCGGCGGCATCCACATCGAATTCACCGGTGATGACGTCACCGAGTGCATCGGCGGCGGCGACCACATTGCCGAAAGCGACCTGAGCCACCGCTACGAGACGACGTGTGATCCCCGGCTCAACCGCGGCCAGTCCCTGGACCTGGCGTTCCGTGTCGCCGAACTGTACCGGCGCCACGCGGTCAGCGGACCGCAGCCAGCACACCGCTGACCGCTAGCCGCCAGCCAGGTCGGCGCGGCGGACGCGGATCACGGTGACGGCGACCACGAGAATGAGCGCAGCGAGCGCGGCGGAGACGAGGAAGGCGCGGTCGAAGCCTGCCGTCAGCGCGCGCTGGTACGCCGCCCCATGGGCAGTCCCCGCGGCTCGGGCGCTGTCGGCGACCACCGTCCAGGCCACGGTGCCCAGCACGGCGAGACCGATAGAGCCGCCTACCTGACGCCCGGCGTTGAGCAGGCTGGCCGCCGCCCCGGAGTCCGCCTCGTGAACGCCGGCCATCGCGACCAGCGGCAACGGGACGAACAGCAGGCCGAGTCCGGCCCCGATCACCAGGCCAGGACCGAGCAGTCCGCCCGCGTAGCTGCTGTGCTCGGTCACCAGGGACAGCCAGTACATGCCCCCGGCGCTAGCCGCGCCGCCGGCCAGCAGCAGCGGGCGTGCGCCGATCCGCGGGACGAGCGCCGCGGCGGCGAAGGAGGCGACAAGCAACGCCCCGGTCAACGGCAGGAACGACAGTCCCGTCCTGAGCGCCGAGTAACCCCAGACGTCCTGCGCGAACAAGTTGACGAAGAAGAACACGCCGAAAACGGCAGTTCCCACTCCCAGCATGACCAGGTTCGCGCCGAGACGGTCACGGCTGGCGAGCAGCCGTACCGGCAGCAGCGCGTGGCGGCTGCGCGTCTCGATGACCGCGAACGCGGCCAGCAGCACCGCGCCGGCCGTCAGCGCGGCGACTACCTTGCCGTCGCCCCAGTGCGATGTCCCGTCAGGGCTGGTAGCGGCGTTGGACAGGCCGTAGACGAGAGCTGCCAGCCCCACGGTTCCCGTGAGCGCGCCGGGCAGGTCGAGCCGGCCGGGGCGGCGGGCGGCGGCGGGCAGCACGATCAGGGCGGCGAGCGCGGCGGCGACGCCGATCGGCACGTTGACGAACAGCACCCACCGCCACGAGACGTAGCTGACGAGCAGGCCCCCGGTGATCAGCCCGACGGCACCGCCGGCCCCGCTCATCGCGGCGTACACGCCCATCGCCCGGTTGCGGGGCGGGCCTTCAGGGAACGTCGTGGCGATCAGGGCCAGGGCGGTGGGGGCGACGATCGCGCCGCCCGCGCCCTGCACCGCCCGGGCCGCCAGCAGCCATGCCTGTGAGGTGGCGAGCCCGCCGGCGAGGGACGCGGCCGAGAACAGCAGCAGGCCTGCGACGAACATCCGGCGGCGGCCGAGCAGGTCGCCGGCGCGGCCGCCGAGCAGCAGCAGCCCGCCGAACGTCAGGGCGTAGGCGTTGGTGACCCACTCAAGGCCGGTGCCGGAGAATCCGAGCGCCGCCTGAATGTGCGGCTGCGCGACGATCACGATGGTGGCGTCAAGCACGACCATGAGCTGGGCGGTCGCGATGACGAGCAGGGCTAGGCCGAGGCGGCGGCCGTCATTCCTGACGCCGGCCTGACCGATTGCGGGAAATGTCGTTGCCATAGCACCGATGCTCCCGGCCGGGCGGCCCGCCGTCGTCGTGCGCAGGAAGCGTCTTCTGGCTGCTCAGCGCGGACGCAGCCGGCTGCGCGGGTACTCCGCGGAGAGTAGCCGGAAATGGGTCCGCCGGGTGGCTCCGGCCACGGCCGCCACAGCCTGGTCGACGTCATCCGGGGTGTTGTACAGGTAGAAGCTCAGGCGGCAGCTCGCTGGCGGTTTCAGCCCGAGCGCGTGGTGGGCGAGCGTCGCGCAGTGACAGCCAGCGCGCGACTCCACACCTGCCCTGTTAAGGGCTTCCGCCACAGTGACAGGATCACGGCCGGCCAGGTTGAACGCGACCAGTGAGGTGCGCCGCGCCGGATCGCGGGGTCCGTAGATGGTGATCCCGCCGATGGCCTCGAGCCCATCCAGCGCCCGGCTCGTCAGCTGCTGGTTCCAGCTTGCGATGCGATCCATGGCCGAGCGGACGGCGGCCCGGTCCAGCGGCTTGGCTGTCCCGAAGTAGACGGGGCGGTCTGGAGTCAGCGCCAGGTCAACCAGGATCCGCACCGCTTGCGCGGAGGCGATCGCGCCGAGGATGTTGGGCGTCCCCGCGGCGTACTTCCAGGGCAGGGCGTTGTAGTCG
>DATBBI010000360.1:0-1996 GCA_036271115.1 Trebonia sp. | reverse complement strand
GGCGGCTGGCGGGGTTCGCCACGCTGCCCACCGGATCCCCGGCCGCCGCGGGTGACGAGCTGGCGCGCGCGGTCACCGAGCTCGGGTTCGCCGGGGCACTGGTCAACAGCACACTCGGAACGGACGGGTCGTTCCTCGACGACCAGCGCTTCGCGCCGTTGCTCGCCAGGTTCGAGGCGCTCGACGTGCCGCTGTACCTGCACCCGGCGCCGCCGCCGGCTTCGCTGCGTCAGGCGCTGTACGGCGGGCTGCCAGGCCCGGTTGCCAGCGTGCTGGCCACCACCGCCTGGGGCTGGCACTCCGAGGCGGGGCTGCACGCGCTGCGGCTGGTCGCGGGCGGCGTGTTCGACCGGCACCCGCGGCTGCGGGTGATCGTCGGGCACTGCGGGGAGATGCTCCCGTTCATGCTGGGCCGCATCGACGACGTGCTGCCGCCGTCCGTCACGGGGCTCGCCGCACCGCCGTCTGAGTATTTCCTGCGGCACGTGTGGGTGACGACCAGCGGCATGTTCAGCGTGCCGCCGGTGCTGTGCTCGATCTCGGTGTTCGGGGTGGACCGGGTGCTGTTCAGCGTGGACTACCCGTTCGGCGCGAACGCCTCGGGGCGGGCGCTGCTGGACGCGCTGCCGATCTCCCCCGCGGACAAGGCGAAGGTGGCGGGGCTGAACGCGGAACGCCTGCTCCGGCTGAGCTGAGCCGGCCGCATCTCCACATCAGTTATGACCACTTCTGCGCCCGATTTGCCCGGTTTATCCCTACGGAACTGATGGGAAGTGGGCTGGCCCGGAGGCCGATGACACGGTAGAACGAAACCGTGGGAAGACAGGCAGCCGTCGTGCTGTACGTGCTCGCGATGGTAGGCATCGTGGTCGGCGTGGACGTCCGGTTCCTCAGGCACCAGTTCTGGTTGCGGCTGATAGTAAACGTCGGGATTGTCCTGGTGTTCGCGGCGTTCTACTTCAGGTTCCTGAAAGGCCCCATGAGCAGGCAGGACTAGATGCGGATCACTATCCGGGTGCGGCCTGGCTCGGCACGTCCGGGGGTCGGCGGCGAGCACGACGGCGCTCTGGTCGTCCGCGTGAGCGCCAGGGCCGTGGACGGCAAGGCGACGGAGGCGGCGCTGGCCGCGGTGGCCGACGCGTTCGGCGTCCGCCGCGGCGCCGTCGGCCTAGTGTCCGGTGCGTCAAGCCGCGTGAAGATCGTGGAGGTCGCCGCGGGCGACCCGCGCCTCCTGGCTGATCTGCTTGCCGGGCAGGACCGCGGCTGAGCCCGCGGCTAGACGACCTCGCGGAGCAGGCGGACCGGCGGGGAGCCGTGAGCGAGCATGCGGTCGTGGACCGTGCGGTCTGTCTGGCCCGGGGTCGCGCGCAGTTCGGCGGCCAGGTCGGAGATCTCGGTGTAGCCGACGTAGTAGGTCGACAGCTGGGCGGAGGTGAGCAGGGCGCGGCGCCATTTGCCCGCCGCTTCGCCCTCCTCCTGGAAGCCGCGGTCGCTCATCAGCGCCATCGCCTCGGGCTCGGTCATGCCGTGGGCGTGCACCCGGGCGTCGAGGATCGCGTTGATCGTGGTGCGCAGCTGCATCTTCAGCTGCTGCATGCGGACCGCCGGCGGGTTGCCCTCCCCTGGGTACCCGTGGTCGGCCATGAGCTCTTCCGTGTAGACCGCCCAGCCCTCGATGAACGACCCGGAGCGCAGCGCGGCGCGCAGGCTGGTGCCGCCGCTGAACCGGCGCGAGTGCTGCAGCTGCAGGTAGTGCCCTGGCATCGCCTCGTGCACCATCAGGTTGTGCACCATGTGCCTGTTGTACTCGCGGTAGAAAGAGGCCTTCCGCTCCGGCGTCCAGTCGCCGGGCACCGGGGAGACCGCGATGAACGTGGCCAGCGGCGCGATCTCCAGCGGCCCTGGTGAGTCGCAGTAGGCGACCGCGACGCCGCGGTTGATCTCCGGCATGTCGATGATCTCGACCGGGTCGTCGTAGAGCGTGACCAGGTCGTGG
>DATBBI010000359.1:0-5310 GCA_036271115.1 Trebonia sp. | reverse complement strand
GAGCACCCAGGAGTCGCCGTCCCGCACCGCGGTGGTGCGCATGCCCGTCGCGTCCGAGCCGGCCGCGCGCTCGGTCATCGAGAAGCAGATCCGCCGCTCGGCGTTGACCAGCGGCACGAGGAACTTCTCCTTCTGCTCCTGCGTGCCGTGCTCCAGCAGGGTGAGCATGGTGGCGTCCTGGGGGCCCATGCAGTTCATCGCCCAGGCCGCGAGCATGGAGCGGCCCACCTCGATCTGCACGATGGCGTTGGCCAGCGGGCCAAGTCCCATCCCGCCCCATTCGGCCGGAATGAACGGGCACCACAGCCCGGCGTCCCGGGCCTTGGCCTGCAGCCCGGCCACGATGTCGAAGTACGGCCGGGTGCCGACCTCCGCCTCGGCCGGCAGCACCTGCTCGTCGATGAAAGCCGCGACCCGGGCGCGGATCTCCTGGACGTCGTCAGGAATGGTGAAGTCGATCATGCCATTTCTCCTCAGCTTGTCTGGCGGTAGTGGCCGCCGTCGACCCGGATCAGGGCACCGGTCACCCATTCGGACGCGCGGCTGGCCAGCCACAGCGCGGTCCCGGCGAAGTCGGCGGGCTGGCCTGGCCTGCCGAGCGGCACGTTCTCGGCGATGCGGTGCAGCTGTTCCTGCGGCCATGCCTTCGCGATGTCGGTGAGCACGCCGCCGGGCAAGATCGCGTTCGCGCGGACCGCCGGGCCGAACGCGCCGGCCAGCCCGATGGTCAGCGCGTTGAGGCCGGCCTTCGCGCAGGCGTAGACGAGTTCGTCCGGGCCAGGGCGCAACGAGCCGATCGTGCTGACGTTGATGATGCTGCCGCCCTCGGCCGCGGCCATCCGGGTGCCGGCGAGCACCCCGAGCCGGAACGGCCCCTTCAGGTTCACCCCCTGGACCTTGTCGTAGTACTCCTCGGTGATCGAGGCCAGGTCGGGATAGAGCGGCGACATCCCCGCGTTGTTGACCAGCACGTCGCACCGGCCGAACTCGCCGTATACGGTGTCGATCAGCCGGTCGCAGTCGTCCCAGTGACCCGCGTGGAACGCCACGGGGAGCGCGGCCCGTCCAGTGCTGGCGCTGATCTCGGCCGCCGCCTTCTCGCAGTTGTCGAGCTTCCTGCTGGCGATCACCACGTCCGCGCCGGCGCCGGCGAGGCCTTCCGCGATCGCCCGGCCGATGCCGCGGCTGCCGCCCGTGACGACCGCGACCTTGCCGCTCAGGTCGAACAGGTCCCGGGGACTCACCGGGCCGCCTCGAGGTCCCGCTCGCCCCGGGCGAACAGGCCCGCGTAGTGGATGAGGCGGTCGTTCATCGCCGCTCGCTCGGCGGCGGCCGGCGCGGGCAGCCGGGCCACCGCGCCTTCGAGGATGATCGCCAGCTTGAACAGCGCCAGCGCCTCGTAGTACGGCAGCGCGGACAGGTCCACTCCGGTGCGCTCGGCGTACCGGGCCGCGAGCTCGGGCCGCATCGGCAGCCCGTCGCGGGTTTCGATGTCCCACACGCCGATAGCCGGCTCCTCGCCGGGGTCGGTCCAACGCGCCAGCAGGTGGCCGATGTCGAGCAGCGGGTCGCCGATCGTCCCGGTGTCCCAGTCGATGACCGCGGCCAGGCGGTGCGTTTCCCGCGGCGACGCCATGACGTTGAACAGGCTGTAGTCCCCGTGCATGAGCCCGGCGGGCTGCGCCGGCGGCCGGTTCGCCTCCAGCCAGTTCGCCAGCCAGTCCAGGCCGGGGATGTCTCTGGCCTGATAGGTGGGGAGCTTCGCGTATCCGTCGAGCTGCCGGAGCCAGCGGGAGACCTGGCGGTCGAGGAACCCCTCCGGCTTGCCGAGCCCGTCGAGTCCGCGGTCCCGCCATGGCACCGCCGCGAGTTCCGCCAGGGCGTCCACCAGGGCGAAGGCGAGATCGCGGCGCGCGCCGGGAGTGTCATACGGCGGCGGCAGCACGCCGACAGGGTTGAAGCCGTCGACCCGCGCCATGATCAGGAACGGGCCGCTCAGCGGGCTGTCGGGACCGCCGAACAGCAGCGGCGACGGGTGCGGGACTGAGGTTCCCTCGAGCGCGGTGAGGATCCGCCACTCGCGGTTCATGTCCGAGGCGCCGGGTGCGTTGATCACCGCCGGCGGCCGCCGCAGCACCCAGACGTGCTCGCCCCGGCGCAGCCAGTACAGCGCGTTCGCCTCGCCGGTTCCCTGCCCCATGCGGGTCGCCTGCAGTGCGGCGCCGCGGCCGGGCAGCCGGTCACCGATCCACTCATCCAGGGCTTCGACGTCGAAATCTGGCTGCAGATCCACGGTGATCCTCCCGGCCAGCAACATCTAGTACACGGAATAAAACAGTTATATCATCTATCTTACTTGTCGAATCTGGTGAGGGGAAGACCGGCGATCGGCGCGGTCGGGGGAGGGCCCCTGACCGGCACCACGGTCAGGAAGGAGCGGTGATGCCGTCACGTACCGGACGCTGCCCGCGGTGGTGCGCCCGTAACCATTCCGCGGACACGAGCGGGGCCGCGTTCTATCACGCCAGCGAGTCGCTGTCGGTTGCCGTGTCCCGGCCTGGCGACCCCGAGATGCCGGACCTCCTTGACGTGCAGGCCGCTCAGTACCTGCCGGACGACCCCGCCGAGCCTGCCTGGCCGCCCGCTATCGAGATCGCGGTGCACGCGGCCGGCCGCTACCGGCTGATCGGGCTGACCCCGTCGCAAGCCCGCGAGTTCGCTCGGGCACTGGCGCGGACCGCCGACATGCTCACCGCTCTCGCCCCGGGAACGGGCGAGGAGCAGGACCAGGCCGCGTCGGCGCGGTCCGCTGGTTAACCGCCACGTCACGATGCCTGGTGAGAACGCCATATCCGGGTCGCCCCTGGCGCGTCTCCGCCCTCGATCGCGCGCAGCGCACGGCTGTGCGCGCCGGCATCGGTGCACTCCGAGGCGACCATGTGGCCCAGCGCGGTGATCAGGCTCTCCGCTAGCCTGGCGCTGGAGCAGCCGATGAGCCGGCGATGGAACCCGCCGTCAGACACCGGCACGCCGATCGAGGGCTCCTGCCCCGTCTGGCGGCACTGCTCGGCGAGCGACTGAACCGCGGCGAGTTCGGCGCCCGCCACGAGCGCCGCCGCCTCGGTGGCATCCGTCCCCCAGAGCTTGATGGCGTTGCGCATCTTGGCCGCCACGGTCCTGTGGTCGGGACGGATCACCCAGATGCCTCCCCGGGACCCGCGGCGAACGCTGATGAGGCCGTCCGACTCCAGAATCCGTATCGCTTCCCTGACGGGGGGTCGCGATGCTCCGTAGGTTGTCATGATCGCCGTCTCGGACGGGAGGCTGTCACCCGCCCGTAGCCGTCCGGCCGCGATGTCGTCCTGGATCTGCTCCGCGATCAGCTCGGCGATCTTCGGGACACGTATGTCGGTGTTTACGCTCATGCGTTCACACTGCCAGGTGCTGATGACATCCAGGTTTCCACGAGGTATGTAGTCTATTTATTTAAACAAATGTGTCGTAGGCTTCACCCAGTTGATGGCGCGTGAACGAGGAGGCGAAGGCGCTGACTGAGGCGACCAGGTCCTGGCGGACGTCGGCTCGCAGTGCGGCCATGCAGCCGACGGCACGGATGACGTATTCCGCGATCATCGCCGGCCACCGCAGGCTGCCTGGCGCGGCGGTGCGGACCGGGGACGGCGGTTGCAGCTGGCCGGACCTGCTCGGGCGCAGCACGTCCGCGGTGCGGTGGCTGGAAGAGATCGGCGCGGACCCCGGCCAGCCCGTGGCGGCGCTGGTCACCACCAGTCCTGACGTCATCGCGCTGACGCTCGCCGCCGCGGCGGCGAGCAAGCCGCTCGCCCCGCTTGGCCCCCGGCTGACCGAACGTGAGCTGGTGCCGTGCGTCCGGGGCATCGGCGCAAAGGTGCTTGTCGCCGAACCGGAGTATGCCGAGCTCGGGGAGCGGGTCGCGGTCGCGTCGGGCGCGCGGCTGGCCGTGCTGCCCGAGTTCCCCGCGGCCGCCGCCATCGACCTGCCGGAACCGGCGATGGAAGACATCGCGGTCATCCTGCACACGTCAGGGACGACGGGCCTCCCCAAGCCCGTGCCGATGAGCCAGCGGATGCTGGCACAGCGGGCCCTGGTGAACTCGGCGCTGCTCCGGCTCGGCAGCTCCAGCGTGTACGCGACGGCGTCGCCGTTCCATCACATCGCCGGCTGGGGGAACGTGGCGGTCGCGCTCGGCGCGGGCGCGACGATCGTGCCCGCGCCGCGCTTCGGCATCGAGGAGTGGCAGCGGCTCGGGTCGCTTGGCATAACGCACGCGCTGCTCGTGCCCACCATGGTCTACATGCTGCTGGAGCGGGGCGCGCTCCGACTCGGCACGCTGCGGGTGCTGCAGTACGGCTCCGCGCCGATGCCCCCGGACACCCTGCGGCGCGCGGTGGCCGCGCTGACCGGCGTCTCCTTCGCCAGCATCTACGGGCAGACCGAAGGCAGCCCGATCAGCTGCCTGACGCATGACGACCACCTGCGCGCCGCCGCGGGCGACGAATACCTGCTGGCGTCGGTCGGCCGGGCGGTGCCCGGCGTCGAGCTGCGGATCGCGGACCCCGACGGGGGCGGTGTCGGGGAGCTGCTGGCCCGCGGCCCGCACCTGTTCCGGTACGCCGACGACGGCTGGCAGCACACCGGGGACCTCGGCTGGCTGGACGACGAGGGCTTCCTGTACCTGGTCGGCCGGAAGGGCGACATGATCATCCGCGGCGGCGAGAACGTCTACCCCCTCGAGGTCGAGAACGTCCTGACCGAGCATCCGGCCGTGGCGGACGCGGTCGTGGTGGGCGTGCCCGACCAGCGGCTCGGGGAGACGGTCAAGGCGTACATCGTGCCGGCCAACGGCGCCGCGCCGCCCGACGCCGGCGCGCTCCGGGCATTCGCCAGGGAGCGGCTAGCGGGCTTCAAGGTGCCCGCCATCTGGGAATTCACCGACTCGCTGCCGCGCAACGCCAACGGCAAGGTGCTGCGCGCCCAGCTCATCGCGCGGGGAAAGGGGGAGCACAGTCATGCGCCGGCTCACTGACACGGACGGCCTCAGCGACGTGCAGCGGGACATCCTGCGCACCGTGCGCGACTTCGTCGACGACGAGGTGCTGCCCGTCGCCACCGAACTCGACCACGCCGACGCCTACCCCGACAAGATCGTGGAACGGCTGAAGGAACTCGGCGTCTTCGGGCTGACGATCAGCGAGCGGTACGGCGGGCTTGGCGAGTCCCTGCTCACGTATGCCCTGGTCGTGGAGGAGCTGTCCCGCGGCTGGATGAGCA
>DATBBI010000358.1:0-2026 GCA_036271115.1 Trebonia sp. | reverse complement strand
GCCGCCGACTTCACCGACCTGAAGCTGCCGTTTCACTGCGTGGCGGCCAGCATCGAGGACGCGACAGCGCACTGGTTCACCAGCGGCCCGCTGGTGCCGGCCGTCATAGCCTCGTGTGCCGTGCCTGGGCTGCTGCCGCCGGTGGAGATCGGCGGCAACCACTACTTCGACGGCGGCCTAGTCGACTCCATCCCGGTCGGCCGCGCCGTCGCGCTCGGCGCGACCACCGTCTACGTCCTGCACGCCGGGCGCATCGAGAGCCCGCTGAGCGTCCCGACGCGACCCTGGGAGGTGGGGCTTGTCGCGTTCGAGATCGCGCGCAGGCACCGGTTCCACGAGGAGATGTCGGCGATTCCGCCTGGCGTCCAGGTGCACGTCCTGCCGACCGGAGGGCAGCGGCTGCCCCCGGGGATGCGACAATTCCGTTACCGGGACCGGAATCAGGTAAACAACAGCATCGACCGCTCGTACGCGGCCGCCGCGGATTACCTTGCCCACGATCACGGCTAGCTAGACCGCCAGGAGGCCCGATGCTTCCGCCTAGCCCAGTGCGCCGTTTGGTGCTGGTCCCGCTCGTTGTGGCGATCGGCGGCGCCCTGGCCGTCCTCGCTCTGCCGCTAGCCCTGCTGAGCGCCGCCTTCAACCTGGTCAGGCACCGGCTGCGGAAGGAGGACGAGGTCGCCACCGGCCGTAGGCACCGGATGCGCGCGCTGCGGGTGGTGTGCTTCGCGCTCGTCTGGGCTGTCGCCGAGACCGCTGCGCTGACGGTCATGCTGTGCCTGTGGATCGTGAGCGGCTTTGGCGGCCGGCTGGACACCGAGCCGTACCAGGCCCGCCACTACGGGATCATGCGCTGGTTGCTCGACCTGATCTACCGCACGGCGGAACGCACCTGCGGGCTGAACGTCACGGTAACGGGACCAACCGAACGGCCGGCGAACCGCCCCGTCATCGTGCTCAGCCGCCACGCGGGCCCCGGCGACTCCCTGCTGCTCGTGCACTACCTGATCAGCGCCTGCGCCCGTCGTCCCCGCATCGTCATGAAGGAGACGCTGCAGCTCGACCCCACCGCGGACGTGCTGGCCAACCGGCTGCCGAACGCGTTCATCCGCAAAAAGCGCGGCGGCACAAGTCCGCACACCGACCTGATCAGCCGCCTGGCCGCCAGCCTCGACCCAAGCGGCGCCCTGCTCATCTTTCCCGAAGGCGGCAACTGGACCCCGCAGCGCTGGCGCCGCGCGATCGCCAGGCTGCACCGCCGCCACCGCGACGACCTGGCCGAACGTGCCGCCGCGATGCCCAACGTCCTCCCGCCGCGCCTGGGCGGGGCATTCGCGGCGATCGACGCCTGCCCGGCCGCTGATGTGGTCTTCGTGGCGCACACCGGCCTGGACCGGCTGGTCAGCGTCCGCGACGTCTGGCAGAGCCTGTCCGGCGACATCCTCGTCCGGGCGCACTGGTGGCGTGTCCGGGCCGCCGACGTGCCGCGCGACGCGGACGACGAGGCGCGGCTCCGCTGGCTTTATGACTGGTGGGAGCGCCTCGATGCCTGGATCACAGCGCAGGACTCCAGCCAGCAAGCCCTTTCCGGCTCCGATCCTGAAATCCTTCATCCGGAACGTACGCCCCTGACTCCGGACGCCAGCTCCTTATCCCGGCAGGTGGCAGACAGCCTCGACGTTGTTCCCGTCCGGGTCGCGCGCGAAGGCGGCGTAGTAGTGCTCGTGGTACTCCGGCCATACCCGCGGCTCGTGCAGGACCGTGACGCCGGCGGCGCGCGCCGCTTCGCAGAACGCCCCGACCGCCGCACGGTCCGGCGCCGCGAACGCGATGTGAGACTCGCGGAAACCGTCCCCCGTCGCCTGCGCCCCGATCCAGAAGTCCGGCCGGTCCGGCGTGCCGTAACCGATCGCCACGCCGAAGTCCATGATCCGCCGCCCGCCAAGCGGCGCGAGGACCGTGTCGTAGAACGAAGCGCTGGCCGCCATGTCGGCGCACTGGATACTCACGTGATCGAGCATGGCGA
>DATBBI010000357.1:0-8713 GCA_036271115.1 Trebonia sp. | reverse complement strand
CGGGTCCACAAGCGCGACCGCGGTGTCGTCGCAGGAGGTCTCCACTCCGAGCACGAGAGACCCATGACCGCTCATCCGAGTATTGCCTCTATCTCTTCCGCCGGGACAGCACCCACGCGCTCCACCACCGGCGGGACCGAGCGGCAATTAACGAGTGTGGAGGGCACCGTGTCGCGATTACCGTCATCGATGACCAAATCGGGTTCGCTCACCAAAGTAAAAAGTATATCAGGGACCGATTCCCTCACCTGCTGCGCGTGCAGGTTCGCGCTGGTCACAAGCAGCGGCCCGGTCATGTCGATGATCGCGAGCAGCCGCTCGTCATCGGGCATCCGCACCGCGAACTCATCGCGCCCGCGCAGCCACGGCGCCAGCTCATCCGGTGATACCCCGACGGCCAGGGTGAGCGGCCCTGGCACGTATTTCGACTGCAGCAGCAATTCAGCGGCCCGGCTCACTACGCCGCCAAGGGCCGTGATGTGGTCCATCGACGAAATCATCACCGGCAGGTTGACCGAACGCGGGCGGCCTTTCATCGCGAAAAGCCGGGTGACCGACTCGTCGTGGTCCGGGTGCACCGCCAGGCCGTACACCGTGTCGGTCGGCAGGAGCACAACACCGCCCGCCAGCAGGCACGCGGCGGCGCGCTCTGCCTCCTCGCGGACCCGTTCCTCCACTGTCCGTCACCTCCGGGACTATCTGCGTCGCGGGATCAATATAGTCGGCCCCGCCAGGTCAACGGGTGAGACGCGCGAAGGGCGTTATCGCGCGGTCTGGTTGTGGAATATGAGCGACGCTTCGTTGACCGGGCTCGCGATCGGGACGAGCCGCTCGGGGTCGGACATGGCGGCCCGCGCCGTCTGGTAAAGCACGGTGACGTCCGCCTCCGCGATCCCGGTGTCCGTGATGGTCACGCCGGGGAGCAGGCCCGCTACGTCGGCCGCGGGCACCCCCGCGAGACTGATCCTGTCGAGGCCGCCGGCTATCGACGGCACGACGGAATCGTGCGGGCCATGGCGCAGCTCGGCCAGCTGGCCGTCGGCGAAGAGCCCGGCGTACGTGTTTCCCCCCGTGCCCCTCCTGAGGCAGAGGAACGGGCCGTCGTGCTCCTCGGCGGCCGCGATGGCCATCAGCTCGAGCGAGGTGACCGGGAAGAGCCGCATGCCGAGGCTGAAGGCCAGCCCGTTGGCGTAGGCGACGGCCGCCCGCATCGATGACAGCCCGCCGGGGCCGATGTCCACCGCGATCGCGGCGATATCCCTGAAGGCGGCCCCGCTTTCTGCCAGCGTCTGGGCCACCAGGTCGCCGAGGCCCGTGAACGCGGGGTCATCCCGGCGGGACGCGCGCTGCGCGCCAGGGCGTTCCCCGTCACCCGCGGCGACCGCGTACGTCCTCGACGACGCCTCAAGGGCAAGTACGAACCTCATCGCCTGCGCGCTCCTCAGCTGAGTTTCGTTTCGGTAAGCAGGGCTGCCTGCAGGGCGTCGAGCACCGGCAGCCACCGCGGGCTATCGGAGGAAAAGTCGATGACCCGCAGGTCCGGCGCGCTCTGGTCATAGTGGAATTCCACCAGCAGATGACTGGGGAAGTCTTCCGCCACCGTCTCGCCCCATTCGATCATGGTGATCGACTCGTCGAGGTATTCATCCAGCCCGAGATCACGGAATTCGTGGATGCCCGCCAGCCGGTAAGTGTCGATGTGCAGGATCTTGCCCCGCTCCAGCGGGTAGAAGTGCGCGATCGTGAAGGTGGGGCTCGTGACCACGGCCGTCGAGCCCGCCGCGGCCGCCAGCGCCTTGACGAACGTCGTCTTGCCGGTGGCCAGCCCGCCCTTGAGCAGGACGACGTCGCCGAGGCGCAGTTGCGGTGCCAGCAGCGCCGCGACCGTGCCGGTTCCCTCAGCACCCTTGGTTGACACCGTGATCGAGTCCACGGGTAAGTCCCTCCTAGGTTCCGCTGCTTCGCGCCGTGACGAAACGATCGCGCCCGGCCAGGTCCTTGTGGTTGCGGGTGTCGCGCCAGCCCGACTCCTCCGGGAACACCCAGTAAACCGCAGCACCCTGTTGCGCGCCGTGCTCTACGGCGACGAACCCGTCGGGACGCAGCAGCCGCCTGGCCACGCGCTCGACCGCGCGGACCGCGGTCATCCCGTCCTCGCCGCTCCACAGCGCGGCGGGCGGGTCGTACTCGCCCACCTCGGGCGGGACGATCGAGCCGACGGGGATATACGGCGGGTTGCTGACCACCACGTCGACGGTACCGGCGAGCTCGTCCAGCCCGTCGAGCCCGGCCAGGTCGCCGGTGAAGTCACCGGCGTGCAGCAGTACCCGCCCGGCAGTGTAGGAATCCACGTGGCGGGTGATGTTCCGCTCCGCCCAGCCGCGGGCCAGCGGATCCGCCTCCACCGCGTGCACCGTGGCGCGCGGCACCTCCTGGGCGATGGACAGCGCGATCGCTCCCGACCCGGTGCCCAGGTCGACCGCGACCGGGGACGCCACGTCCATCTCGCGCAGCCGGTCGATGACCCAGCCGGTCATCACCTCGGTCTCCGGGCGCGGCACGAAAACCCCCGGGCCGACGTCCAGTTCCAGGTAGCGGAAGAACGCCTGCCCGGTGATGTGCTGCAGCGGCTCCCTGTTGGCCCGGCGGGCGATGCCCTCCCAGTACGCTGCGTCGAACTCCGCGTCGGGCACCGTGTGCAGCTCGCCGCGCTTGACGTTGTGCACGTGCGCCGCGATCAGCTCCGCGTCGGCGCGCGGCGAGTCGACGCCGGCCTCCGCCAGCCGCGCGGTGGCCAGCGCGATCTCGTCAAGCAGCAGGCTCATTGCTCCGTGAGCTTCGCTTCCAGGTCGGCGGCGGCCAGTGCGTCGATCACGCCGTCGAGGTCGCCGTCGATGACCTGATCGAGGTTGTAGGCCTTGTAGCCCACGCGGTGGTCGGAGATGCGGTTCTCCGGGAAGTTGTAGGTGCGGACCCGCTCGGACCTGTCAACGGTGCGCACCTGCGCCTTGCGCTCGGCCGCTGCCTTGGCGTCGGCGTCCGCCTCGGCCTGCGCCAGCAGACGGGCGCGCAGCACGCGCAGCGCCTGCTCCTTGTTCTGCAGCTGGCTCTTCTCGTTCTGGCAGGACACCACGATGCCGGTCGGCAGGTGCGTGATCCTGACGGCGGAGTCAGTGGTGTTCACCGACTGCCCGCCGGGACCTGAGGACCGGAACACGTCGACCTTAATGTCGTTGTCGTTCACCTGCACGTCCACCGGATCCGCCTCGGGCATCACGAGCACGCCAGCCGCGGAGGTGTGGATGCGGCCCTGCGACTCCGTGACGGGTACCCGCTGCACGCGGTGCACGCCGCCCTCGTACTTCAGCCGCGACCAGGCGCCCGCGCCGCCGCCCCGGCCGGCCTTGACCGCGACGGTCGCGTCCTTGACGCCGCCGAGGCCGGTGCCGGTGGAGTCGATGACCTCGGTCTTCCAGCCGTGCCGCTCGGCATAGCGCAGGTACATGCGCAGCAGGTCGGCGGCGAAGAGCGCGGACTCCTCGCCGCCCTCGCCCGCCTTGACCTCGAGGATGGTGTCCTTGCCGTCGTTCGGGTCCTTGGGCACGAGCAGCACCCGCAGCCGGTCCTCAAGTTCCTCGCGATGCTTCGCAAGCTCGTCGGCCTCGACCGCGAACGACGAGTCCTCAGCCGCCAGTTCGCGCGCCGCCTGCTCGTCCTCGCCCGCCTGCTGCCACTCACGGAAAGCGGCGACGATCGGCGTGAGCTCGGCGTACCTCTTGGCGAGCGTCCTGGCCTGATCCGCGTTCGCGTGCACGTCGGGATCGGCGAGCGCGCGTTCAAGCTCCGCGTGCTCACCCGCCAGCTCACCAAGCCGGTCGAACACAGTCAACCTTCCTTCATTCGAATGCATGCACAACCCAAACGCCCGCGTGCCATGTGCTGGCACGCGGGCGCTGCGGAAGAGCTACTTCTTGCCGGAGTTCCCGGCAGTCGCGGCCTTGCCGAACCGCTTCTCGAACCGCGCGACGCGTCCGCCGGTGTCAAGGATCTTCTGCTTGCCCGTGTAGAACGGGTGGCAGTTCGAGCACACGTCGGTGTGGATCGCGCCGTTCTTCGCGGTAGACCGCGTGACGAACGTGTTCCCGCAACCGCAGGTCACCGTGGTTTCCTGGTACGCGGGGTGAATCTCAGGCTTCAATTGCTTGGCTCCTTGCCTCAAGCGGTCGCCGGGTCGCCTGCTGCGAGGCGTGAACCGGTACCGCGTAGTCGCGGCTTCCTAGTGTGCCAGACGCGAAACCACTCGTGACCGGCAGATATTCCCTGGATTTATCGGTCTCGGTCCTGGCCCAGGCCCAGCGTCGTCTTCTGGACCTGGAGAAGGAACTCGGCGTTGCTGCGCGTCTTGCGCAACTGCTCCATGAGGAGCTCGAGCGCCTGCTGCGGCTCGAGGGCGTGCAGCACGCGGCGCAGCTGCCAGATGATCTTGAGCTCGTCCGGCGGCATCAGGATCTCCTCCTTGCGGGTGCTCGACGCGTCCACGTCGACCGCCGGGAACAGCCGCTTGTCGGCGAGCTCGCGGCGCAGCCGCAGCTCCATGTTGCCGGTGCCCTTGAACTCCTCGAAGATCACCTCGTCCATCCGCGAGCCGGTCTCGATCAGCGCGGTCGCGAGGATGGTCAGCGAGCCGCCGTTCTCGATGTTGCGCGCCGCCCCGAAGAACCGCTTCGGCGGGTACAGCGCGGTCGAGTCGACACCGCCGGAGAGGATACGGCCGCTGGCCGGCGCCGCCTGGTTGTAGGCCCGGCCGAGCCGGGTGATCGAGTCAAGCAGGACCACGACATCGTGTCCCATCTCGACCAGCCGCTTGGCGCGCTCGATCGCCAGCTCGGCGACCGTGGTGTGGTCATCGGCCGGGTGGTCGAAGGTGGAGTGGATCACCTCGCCCTTGACCGTGCGCTGCATGTCAGTGACTTCCTCTGGCCGCTCGTCCACGAGGACGACCATAAGGTGGCACTCCGGGTTGTTCTTGGTGATCGCGTTGGCGATGGCCTGCAGGATCATCGTCTTGCCGGCCTTGGGCGGCGACACGATCAGGCCCCGCTGGCCCTTGCCGATCGGGCAGATCAGGTCGATGATCCGGGTGACCATATTGGTCGGGTCGGTCTCAAGCCGCAGCCGGTCCTGCGGGTAGAGCGGGACCAGCTTGGAGAACTCGGGGCGGTTCACCGACTCCTCCGGGTCAAGGCCGTTCACCTTGTCCAGCCGGACCAGGGCGTTGAACTTCTCCCTGCGCTCGCCGTCGCGCGGCTGGCGGACGGCGCCCTCGATGACATCGCCCTTGCGCAGCCCGTGCTTGCGCACCTGGGACAGCGAGACGTACACGTCGTTGGGGCCGGCCAGGTAGCCCGTGGTGCGCACGAACGCGTAATTCTCCAGCACGTCGAGGATGCCCGCGATCGGGATCAGCACGTCGTCTTCGGCGATCACCGTCTCCGGCTCGCCGCCCGGGCGGTCGCCGCGGCGGCGGTTCCTGTTGCGGAACCGGTCGCGGCGTCCCCGGCGCTGGCCGTCCTCGTCGTCGTCGCGGGCGTTCCCGCCCGCGGAGTTCTGGGAGTTCTGGCCGTTCTGCGCGTTCTGGCCCCGGCCTGCGCCGCCCTGGCCGCCGGCGTCGCGACCGTCCCTGCGCTGGTCGCGGGCGTTGCCGCCCTGCCCGTCGCGGCGGTCGTTGCGGCGCCGGTCCCCGCGCCGGCCCTCCTGGCCGGCGCCCTGACCCTGGCCGTCCGCGCCAGACTCGGTGCCCGCCGGCTGCCCGGCGGGCGCCGGCTGCTGGACCGCGGCGCTGACGGTGCGGTCCCCGCCAACGCCGGCCCTGCCGCCGCTGGCTGTCCGCGGCGCGTCGCCGAGGCCGGCACCCACTGGTGCGGCGTCGCCGATGCCTGACCGGATGGATGTGTCTGCTTCCATAGCGTCCTGATTCAGGGGGCGAGGCGCGCCGGCTCCCGCAGACGCGACCCGCGTGGGTGACTCTTCAGAAGTCCTGGCGGTCGCGGAGCGACCACCGCCCTGGCGTTCCTGGATCGCGGCGACAAGGTCTCCCTTCCGCATCCGGGCCGTCACCGAGATGCCAAGCTGCTGCGCTAGGCCTTGCAGGTCGGAAACGCGGAGCTTGGAGAGGTCATCCCCGCCGCGGCCCGATGACCGTGGCGCGGCACTGGCGGCTGAATGACCGATGGGGGAGTCCCCGGACGCGGGAGTCGCGTCACTGAGGACTTCGGTGGTGTCGCTCACTAATGGTCCTTCCCATTATGATCCTCGGCCGCCTGGGTGTCTTCGTGACCCGGTTCCATGGCGCGAGATGTGAGATGTGATTCGCATCGCCCGCGAGACCCGCTCATTGTGCATGATTACGCTCGCATCTATGCTCGGCGTCTACCCCGGGACCTCGCCTGCGTCCGCGATCTCCTTCGGCGGCCTCCGTCGCGACGCTGTCAAACGGGGTAGCACTCAAGGGAACGCAACGCTCTCCTGGGGTAAAGCCGAAAGCCCACTCCCTGGGCAGGTATACGTTACCCCCCAGGCGACGTGTGGATGAACAGCACCTGCCCCGCAGCGGGACATCCAGTGCTGCATCTAGCCTAACACCGACAGCGCCCACGGCATTCCTTCGCAGCCATCCATGTCGAGCAAAGAGGGGTAAGCGGCCAGGCGAGGACTTGTCCAGGTTCACCGGGCACTCGGCACACCCGGTGCCACGCTGGCGCCCTGTCGCTCGACGTCTAGCGGGCTTATATGCCAGTCATTACCCGTTTCTTTCACGATTGAATCCATCCTGTCGAGGCCGTGGCCGCAACTACCTGAAGTGAGGAACGCGAGCACCGAAGGACCCGCGCCGGACACCACGGCGGGCACTCCGGCAGCCCGCAGACGGCCGACCAGGTCGCGGGTGGCGGGCATCGCCTGGGCGCGGTAATCCTGGTGCAGCCGGTCCTCGGTAGCGTCGAGCAGCGCCTCGGGGCAGGCGGTGAGGGCGGCGACGAGCAGCGCCGCCCGCCCTGCGTTCCACGCCGCGTCGGCGTGCGGTACGCGGGCCGGCAGCAGCCCGCGGGCGACGCCGGTGGACACCGGGTCGGCCGCGATGATCGCGACCGGCGTGATGCCCGCTGCCGGCTCCAGCCGGACAGCGCGGGCGGCGCCGGGAGGCGACGCCGGCAGCCAGGCGATCGTGAGCCCGCCGTACAGGCACGGCGCCACGTTGTCCGGATGACCCTCGAGGGCGTTCGCCAGCGGCAGCGCCTCGTCGGGGCCTGTCCCGGCGCCGGCCAGCGCGCGCGCCGCCAGGACGCCGGCCACGATGGCCGCGGCTGACGAGCCGAGGCCGCGGCCGTGCGGTATCCGGTTCACGCAGCGCAGCGCGATCCCGGGCGGCTGCCCGCCGCCGAGGTCGTCGAACGCGGTGCGCATCGCCCGCACGATCAGGTGCGCTTCCTCCGCGTCCGTCACGTCGGCGGCGCCCTCGCCGGACACGTCGATGTGCAGCCCCGACGGCACGACCCGCGCCTCGACCTCGTCGTAGAGGCTCAGCGCGAGCCCGAGCGCGTCAAACCCGGGCCCCAGGTTGGCGCTGGTCGCGGGCACCCGTACCCGCACCGGCTCCTCATCCCACGTCACAAGCGCTGCCACGTGTTACGCGAGGCCCAGGGCCGCCGCGGCGGCGGCCGCGTCGGCGGGGACCGTTGTCGGAGCGGGGGCGCCGGACAGCGCCCAGTCGGGGTCCTTCAGGCCGTTGCCTGTGATCGTGCAGACCACCCGGGAACCTGCCGGGATCTCGCCCCCGGCGGAGGCGGCGAGCAGGCCGGCCACGCTGGCCGACGACCCCAGTTCGCCCCACACCGCTTCCTCGCGGGCCAGGATGCGGTAAGCCGCGAGGATCTCCCTGTCAGTGACCTTGGCGATCACGCCGCCTGACTCGTCCCTGGCCGCCTCGGCCTGCGTCCACGAGGCCGGGTTCCCGATCCTGATCGCGGTCGCGATCGTCTGCGGGTGCGACACCGGCGCGCCGTCCACGATCGGCGACGCTCCGCTGGCCTGGAAGCCGAACATCCTGGGCAGCTTCGTCGCCAGCCCCGCGGCCGCGTACTCCTTGTAGCCCATCCAGTAGGCGGTGATGTTGCCCGCGTTGCCGACCGGCAGGCAGTGCACGTCGGGCGGATCGCCGAGCGCGTCCACGACCTCGAACGCCGCGGTCTTCTGCCCCTGCAGCCGGTCCGGGTTCACCGAGTTGACCAGCGCTACCGGGTAGTCCACCGCCAGCTTCCTCGCCAGCTCCAGGCAGTCGTCGAACGACCCGTCGACCTGCAGCAGCCTGGCGCCGTGCACCAGCGCCTGGGCCAGCTTGCCGATCGCTATCTTCCCGGCCGGCACCAGCACCGCGCAGGTCATGCCGGCCCGCGCCGCGTACGCGGCCGCGCTCGCGCTGGTGTTGCCCGTCGAGGCGCAGATCACCGCCTGGGCGCCGGAGCCCGCGGCGACGGTGATCGCGACCGTCATGCCGCGGTCCTTGAAAGAGCCGGTTGGGTTGAGGCCCTCCACCTTCAGGTACACGTCGCACCCGGTCCTGGCGGAAAGCACCGGGGCGGGCAGCAGCGGCGTGCCGCCCTCCTGCAGGGTGATGACCGGCATCCCGGCCGTCACCGGCAGCCGGTCGCGGTACTCG
>DATBBI010000356.1:0-2210 GCA_036271115.1 Trebonia sp. | reverse complement strand
CGGCGAGCCGCCGTTCTGGCGCGCCTACTTCGCGCACAGGGACGGCCTCGACCTGGGCAGCGCCGGAGTCGCCGCCTACTGGCAGGCGATCGCCGCCGACATCGGCGCGAGCTGGGACGACGCGCGCGTGCACGAGCTGTGGGCGGCCGATTTCCGCAGCTGGCTGTCGATCAACCCCGGCACCGTCGAGGTACTCGCCGACCTGAAGGCCGGCGGGACCAGGCTGGCGCTGCTGTCCAACGCAGGCCCCGACTACGGCAGCTACTTCCGGCACGGCCCGCTCGGCGACTTCTTCGCGGCGTGCTACGTGAGCGGGGAGCTCAACCTGCTCAAGCCGCACAAGGAGATCTACCGGCATGTGCTGGACGACCAGGGGGTCGGCGCCGCCGACGCCGTGTTCATCGACAACAAGGAGAGCAACGTCCGCGGCGCCGAGGCGCTCGGCATGACCGGCCACGTGTTCACCGGCGCGCCGGGGCTGCGCGATTTCCTCACGTCGCTGCCCTGAGGCCCGGTCAGTCGTCCTGGCCTTAGCTGTCGTGCCCGTCTAGCCAGGTCCCGATGCTCCGGGACAGGGTGGGCATGGGCAGCGAGCCGTGGTCGAGGACGGCCGCGTGGAAGGCGGGCAGCGAGAACTCCGCGCCGAGCCGCCTGCGGGCCTCGTCCCTGAGGCGCTCGATCTCCAGCTTGCCGGTCAGGTAAGCCAGCGCCTGCCCCGGCATGACGAGGTACCGGTCGATCTCGGAGGCCATGAACTCCGGCGGCATGGGGACATGGTCGACGGCGTAGTCCACGGCCCGTTCGCGGCTCCAGCCGAACGCGTGCATGCCGGTGTCCACGACCAGCCGGACGGCGCGCATCAGGGCGTTGCTGACCGCACCGAGCTGGCCGCGCTCGCCGTCGTACAGCCCTGTTTCGTCGGCGAGCTGCTCGGCATACAGGCCCCAGCCTTCCGAGAACACGGGCAGGCTGCGCTGGCGCTGCAGCGCCGGCAGGCCGGTGAGCAGCTGCAGGCGAGACAGCTGAAGGTGATGGCCGGGCACCGTCTCGTGGAAGGCCACGGCGTCGATGTCCCATCCGGTGCCGGCCGTGGGCCGCTTGGTGTTGAACCAGAACGTTCCCGGCCGCCCGCCGTCCAGGCGCGGCGGGGTGTAGTGCGGCGCCGCGCCGCCGAGCGCCACGACGTCCGGCATGGGCGTCACCTCGCAGGGCGCCGGAAGCGGCGCGGGGAAGAATTCCGGCGCCTGCGCCTCGGCCCGCCGCACGGCGGCCAGCGCGCGGCGAATCGCCTCCTCGGGAGGGATCTTCCCGGACGCCTCCCGAAGCGCGGTGAAGACCTCGTCCCGTCCGGACAGGCCCAGCTGGGCCCCGAGTTCCTCGGCGCGGGCCTCCAGCGCCGCGACGTGGTCCAGCCCGGTCTTGTGCAGGTCGTCGGCCGACAGCGGCAGCGTCGTGTAGACGCGGATGGCCGTGTCGTAGTCGCCGTCCCCGCCGGGTATCCAGTGCAGTCCCGCCTGCTCGGCGGGCCGCGACCGCGGCAGCAGGTCCCTGACCGTGGCCACCCACCTGGCCAGGGCCGGGTTCACGACATCTGTCACCGCCGCACGGCGGGCCGCCTCCCAGTCCGCGGCGCGAGACCAGTCTTGCGGCGGCTGAGGGACGAGGACAGGGCTGTTGCCGGGGCTGGCCAGGATCGCCTCGGCCCAGGCGATGGCATCCTCCGCCAGCGGGGCGACCGGCAGCCGCCCCCGCCTGTCGCCGGCCCGCAGCTGGTCGGTGACCTGGTCGAGCCAGACGCCGCTGCCCTGGACACGGGTGAGGAAGTCCTCCGCTGCCGCCTGATCCAGCAGGATCGTCCTGGCTGCTACCGCGAGGAAAGCGGCCGGTCCTCCGTAGTGCATGGCGGTGACGGTGTGGTCATCGGCGGCCAGGTCGACGACCGCCACTTCCTGGGCAGCGGCGCCCCGGGTGCAGTCGAGAGTGACGGCGTCGGCGGAGCTGAGCGTGTCGCGGTCGATCGCGTCGGCCTCACGGACGAATCCCTCGGCTTCGGCGCGCCAGGCCTGCTGGCCCGCTTCGCTGTCGTCAGGAAGCAGGTGGTCGTACCCCGGAATCCCGTACATGGTGGCGGCGAACGGGTGGACGTGCAGCCAGCGCTCATGGAAACGATCGGCAAGATCCCGTGCTTCAGTCATGAAACCCGAATTTTA
>DATBBI010000355.1:0-7869 GCA_036271115.1 Trebonia sp. | reverse complement strand
TGCCGCCGGTGCGCGATCTCCCGCTTCGCCAGGTCCGCCCCGTACAGCACGTGGCCCTTCTTGAACAGCGCGGTCTCCGGCGTGTTCAGGTACTTGGGGCCGTCGTCATCCGGGTCGAGCTTGCGGGCCCCGAACGCGATCGTCTCCCCTGTCAGGTCCCGCACCGGCCACATCAGCCGGCCGCGGAACATGTCGATCAGGCCGCGTCTGCCCTGCCTGGCCAGGCCCGCCTTGAGCAGCTCCTCGTCGGTGAACCCGCGGCCGCGCAGGTGCCTGGTGAGCTCGTCCCACGCCGCCGGGGAGTACCCGACACCGAACCGCTCGGCGTCCGACAGCTCGAAGCCCCGCTCAGCCAGGAAGGCCCGGGCGGCGGAGGCAGAGTCACCACGGATCCGTTCGGAATAAAAATCAACAGCGGCCCGGTGCGCATCGATCAGCCGGCGGCGCTGGCTCGTCTCCTGGCCGGGCACGTAGCCGCCTTGTTCGTAGCGGAGCTCCACGCCCGCGCGGGCGGCTAGCCGCTCGATCGCCTCCGCGAACGACAGGTGCTCGATCTCCTGGACGAACTTGATGACGTCGCCGCCCGCGGTGCAGGAGAAGCAGTAGTAGAGCTCTTTCCCTGGCGTCACATTGAAGGACGGCGTCTTCTCGTCGTGGAACGGGCACAGTCCCTTGAGCGAGCCGCCGCCCGCCGGGCGCAGCTGCAGATACTCCCCCACCACGTCGGCGATGGGCGACCGCTCACGGACCGCGGCGATGTCTTCCTGGCGAATCCGACCCGGCATAGGGGGAGTCTATGCCGTGGGGCGGCGCGCGCAGGGTAGGTCGCGGATGGCGGACACGTGTCTTCGAATGGGCGGTTGCGCACCCATGATCCCGCGGATTTACGCTTGTGCCTCGTGGGGGATACGTCCGGTGGTGCGTCCCGGGATCTTCTTGTGCTCTGGGATGTCGACGGCACTCTGCTGAACGCCGGCGGGGTGGGAGGCGACTTGTACTCGGTGGTGTTCCTGCAGCTGTTCGGGCGGCCGCTGGAGAGGGCCGCGCCGATGGCGGGGCGCACCGACCGGGCGATCATCCTGGAGACGCTGACGCTGGCGGGGGTGCCTGAGCCGCGGCGGCACGTGGACCTGTTCATCGCGGGACTGGCCGCGCAGGCGCCGGCCGCGGCGACCTCGATCGCGGCGCGCGGGCGCGCGCTGCCCGGCGCGGCCGCCGCGCTGGCGGCGCTCGCGTCGGGGCGGGTGCACCAGTCGGTGCTCACCGGCAACGTCCGCGCGGTGGCCGAGGTCAAGCTCGCCGCGCTGGGACTGCGCGATCCGCTGGACCTGTGCATCGGCGCCTACGGCGATGACCACGAGGACCGGGCGGAGCTGGTGCACGTGGCGCGGCGGCGCGCCGCCACGGTGCACGAGCGTTCCGGTGCGGCCGGGTTCAGTGGGCCTGGCACGGTCGTGATCGGTGACACGCCGCTGGACATCGCCGCGGCGCTCGCCGCGGGCGCGCGGGCCGTGGGGGTGGCGACCGGCCCGTTTACCGTTGCGGAGCTGCGCGCGGCCGGCGCGGACGTGGTGCTGCCCGACCTGTCGGACACGCGGCTGGTGGTGGACGCGCTGCTGAGTCGGTTACGCCGCCCTGGGGTTCGGCTGCGTGACGGGGCAGGCCGGGGAGCAGGGCCGTGGTTGCCGCCGAGTATGCCGCCGGCCGCCGACAATCCCGGATTTTCCCGACCCAGATATTAGGCTACCCGGGCTGGGGTTTCTGTGACGGTCGTAGTCGGCGCAGGCCTTTGGGGGACGTGGGGCGGGGGTTCTGTAGCGGCCGGGGCGGGCGCGGGGGTTTTTGGGCGCGCGGCGGGGGTTCTGTGGGTGGAATGGAAGCGGGTTGGGCTATTGAGGCGGGACGGGGCGGGGTCTCTTTGGGGAAGTAACGGTCAGATGTCGGCGAGGGGGATTGACGGGTCCGCGAGGCGGGCCGGGTCGAGGGCGCGGTTTGAGCGGATGAGGGACTGGATGTCGTCCGTGACGTCCCAGACGTTGACGTTCATGCCCGCGATCAGGCGGCCGCCCTTGAGCCAGAACGCGATGAACTCGAGGGTGGAGCGGTCGCCGCGGTAGACGACCTGGTCGTAGGCGCCGGGCGACGGCAGGCCTGAGCACTCCATGCCGAGGTCGTACTGGTCGGTGTAGAAGTACGGCACGTGGTTGTACTCGACCTCCTGGCCGAGCATGGACCTGGCGGCGGCGGGGCCGCCGTTCAGCGCGTTCGACCAGTGCTCGACCCGCACGTGGGTGCCGAGCAGCGGCAGGAACGAGCACGCGACGTCGCCCGCGGCGTAGATGTCCGGGTCGGAGGTGCGCAGCGCGGAGTCGGTGACCACGCCGTTCGACATCTCGAGGCCGGCGCCCCTGGCGAGACCGTCGTTCGGCCCGGCGCCGATGGCGACGATTACCACGTCGGCGGGCAGGACCGTCCCCGATGAGGTCAGCACGGATCCGACGTGGCCGGCCGCGTCGCCGTGGAACTCCGCTGCCGTCTCGCCGAAGCGGAACTCCACGCCGTTCGCCTGGTGCAGCGCCGTGAAGACGCTGCCGAGCTCAGGGCCGATCGCGTAGTACAGAGGGGTCGGCTGCGGCTCGACGACCGTCACGTGACAGCCCGCGATGCTGGCCGCCGCCGCCGTCTCCAGGCCTATCCAGCCGGAGCCGACGATCACGACCCGCCGGCCGCGGGTGAATTCCTCGCGCAGCGCGTCGGAATCCGGCAGCTTGCGCAGGGTGCGGACGCCGGCAAGGGCCTCGCCGGGGATGTCGAGATGCCGGGGCGCGGCACCGGTGGCGAGCAGCAGCTTGTCGTAGTGCTGCGTGCCGCCCTCGACGATCACCGTGTGCGCCGGCCGCTCGATCGCCGCGACGCTGACGCCGGCGCGCAGGTCGACCGAGTTCTCCGCGTACCACTCGGCGGGGTGCACGTAGGCCGACTCCCGCGGCTTCTTGCCGAGCAGGTAGTCCTTGGACAGCGGCGGCCGCTCGTAGGGCACCTCGGACTCGTCGCCGAACAGCACGATCTCGCCGGTGAAGCCCTCCGCCCGCAGCGTCTCTGCGGCCTTGGCGCCGGCCAGGCCGCCGCCCACGATCACGAATGTCGTCATGCGAGCCTCCCGTGGATAACGCTAGCCGCTGATGCCAGACCATAGCCGAGGTATCAGTGAGCGACGCGACCTGGTCGATGATGACACGCCGGCGTGCCTCATCGCTCGCGGCGTCGTTCCAGGACGGGCGGAACACCGCGTCCAGCGTGGACGGCGCGCCGCGCTCGATGGCCAGCGCGAGCTCGGTGATCAGCTCCCGTTCGCGCGCCTGCTGCGCCGCCACCCCCTCCCGGGTCATCACGTAGTGCGCGGCGACCGCCTTCAGCAGCGCGCACTCGAGCAGCTGGCGGCGCGGCACGGCCAGGTCCGCGGCGTAGCGGCTGAGCACCGGCAGGCCGCCAGCGAGCGTCGCCTCCTCAGCGGCCTGGCAGAAGCGGCCGACCAGCTCGCTGGTGAGGTTCTTGGCCGCGGCGAGCGACGCGGGCCCGCCGTCGAAGCTGAACCGCCAGCAGGGCAGCTCCATGAACTCGGCGAACACCGTGTCGAGTTCCGCCGCCGAGACGTCCCACCGCGGGGGGCAGTAGGCGGTGCGGGCGACGCGTGAAACAACCGTACGTTCGGAAGGATCCTGAAGATTCTTCAGGGTCACCATCCCGGCGTGCAGGCCGTCTTCCACGTCGTGCACCGAATACGCCACGTCGTCGGCCCAGTCCATGACCTGCGCCTCCAGGCACGGGCGGCCGGACGGGGCGGCGGACCTGACCCATTCGAACACGGCGATGTCCGACTGGTAGGCGCCGTACTTGCCGGTCCCCGAGCTGACGACCGGATACTTGAGTGCCGCGTCGAGGGTGGCGCGAGTGAGGTTGAGGCCGGCCCCGGGGACCTTCGGCTCCAGCCGGGTCAGCAGCCGGAGCGACTGGGCGTTGCCCTCGAAGCCGCCGCAGGCCAGCGCGCCGCCCGTGTCGGCGAGGGACGCCAGCGCCGTCTCCCCGTTGTGCCCGAACGGCGGGTGGCCGAGGTCGTGCGCCAGGCACGCCGCGTCCACCAGGTCGGGGTCGCAGCCGAGCGCGGCGCCGAGTTCCCTGCCGATCTGCGCGCACTCCAGCGAATGGGTCAGCCTGGTGCGCGGGAAGTCGCTGGCCCCGACCTGTACTACCTGCGTTTTCGCGGCGAGCCTGCGCAGCGCGGAGCTGTGCAGGACCCGCGCGCGATCACGCTGGAAATCCGTCCGGCCCGGGCGCTTGGGCGGCTCGGCCGCCCAGCGCTCGGTGTCATGTGAGCTGTAGGCCACTCACCTAGTGTCGCTGCCGGCACTGACAATCGCGGCCCGGCCCGCCTCAAGCCGCGCGATCGGGACGCGGAACGGCGAGCAGGACACGTAGTCGAGGCCGACCTCGTTGAAGAACCAGACCGACGCCGGGTCGCCGCCGTGCTCACCGCAGACGCCGATGTGCAGGTCGTCCCGGGTAGCCCGGCCCTCTTCCGTGGCGATCCGCACGAGCCTGCCCACGCCGTCGGCGTCGATCGTCTCGAACGGCGATACGCCGAAGATGCCCATGTCGATGTACGGGCTGAAGAACGCGCCTTCCACGTCGTCCCTGGAGAAGCCCCAGGTCATCTGCGTCAGGTCGTTGGTCCCGAAGGAGAAGAACTCGGCCGACCGCGCGATCTCGCCGGCGGTGAGCGCGGCCCGCGGCACCTCGATCATCGTGCCAATCGGGATCTCCGCGTGGATACCGGTCTCCGCTGCCACCGCCTCGAGTACCTTCTCGGCGCGCTCCCTGCTGATCTCCATCTCCTGCACGGTCGCGGTCAGCGGGATCATGATCTCCGGCCTGGGGTCGCGGCCCGCCGTGGTGAGCTCGGCCGCGGCGGACGCGATCGCGCGGACCTGCATGTCGAGCAGGCCGGGGATGACCAGCACCAGCCGGACGCCGCGCAGGCCGAGCATCGGGTTCTGCTCGTGCAGCCTGCGGACCGCCTCGAGCAGCTGGCGGTCGTGCTCGGTGGCGTTGTCGCCGTCCAGCGCGACCTTGACCGACAGATCCGTGAGGTCGGGCAGGAACTCGTGCAGCGGCGGGTCGATCAGCCGGATCGTCACCGGGTAGGAGTCCATCGCCTCGAGGATCTCGACGAAGTCGCCGCGCTGCAGCGGTTCGAGCGCGTCCAGGGCGGTCTGCCGCTGCTCGTCGGTCGCGGCGAGGATCAGCCGCTCGACGAGCTGGCGGCGCTCGCCGAGGAACATGTGCTCGGTGCGGACCAGGCCGACGCCGGTCGCGCCGAACCGGCGGGCCCGCGCGCAGTCCGGGCCGTTGTCCGCGTTCGCGTGCACGCCCAGCCGGCGGGCCTCGTCCGCGCGGGTCATGATCCGGTGCACCGCGGCGACGAGCTCGTCGTTGTCGGGCGCCAGCGTGCCCTCAAAGTACTGCACCACGTTGGACGCGACCACCGGGACCTCGCCCAGGTACACCACGCCGGAGGTGCCGTCGATGGAGATCACGTCGCCCTCGCTGACCGTGACGCCGCCGGGCGCGGTGAACTTCTTGCCGCGGGTGTCGACGTTCAGCTCGTCGGCGCCGCAGACGCAAGTCTTGCCCATGCCGCGGGCGACCACCGCGGCGTGGCTGGTCTTGCCGCCGCGGCTGGTGAGCACGCCCTGGGCGGCGATCATGCCGGGCAGGTCGTCGGGGTTGGTCTCGCGGCGGACCAGGATGACGCGCTCGCCGCGCTCCGCCCACGCCACCGCGGCCGGCGAGTCGAAGACCGCCCTGCCGACGGCCGCCCCTGGGGAGGCGCTGATCGCCTTGGTGATCCTGGTGACGTCACCGGAGACGTCGAAGCGCGGGAACATCAGCCGGGCCAGCTCGTCACCGGATACCCGGGACACGGCCTCGTCCATGTCGATCAGGCCCTGGTCCACGAGCTGCGTCGCGATGCGGAACGCCGCCGCCGCGGTGCGCTTGCCGACCCGGGTCTGCAGCATCCACAGCTTGCCGCGCTCGATCGTGAACTCGATGTCGCACAGGTCCTTGTAGTGGTTCTCCAGCGTCTGCATGATCTGCATGAGCTGGTCGTAGGAGGCCTTGTCGAGCTGCTCCAGGTCCTGCAGCGGCACAGTGTTGCGGATGCCGGCCACCACGTCCTCGCCCTGCGCGTTCTGCAGGTAGTCGCCGTAGACGCCCTGCGCGCCGGTGCCCGGGTCGCGGGTGAACGCCACGCCGGTGCCCGAGTCGTCGCCCAGGTTGCCGAACACCATCGCCACCACGTTCACGGCCGTGCCGAGGTCCGCGGGGATGCGCTCCTGGCGGCGGTACAGGATCGCGCGGTCGGCGTTCCACGACTCGAACACCGCCTTGATGGCCAGGTCCATCTGCTCGCGCGGGTCCTGCGGGAAGTCGCGCTGCGCGTACTTGGCGACGATGTCCTTGAAGGCGATCGTCACCGCCTTGAGGTCCTCGGCGGTCAGCTGCGTGTCGCTGGTGAGGCCCTTGGCCTGCTTCGCGCTGTCGAGCGCCTCCTCGAAGTGCTCGCCGTCGATCCCGAGCACCGTCTTGCCGAACATCTGGATCAGCCGCCGGTAGGCGTCCCAGGCGAACCGCTCGTTCCCCGCCTGCTTGGCCAGGCCGAGCACCGACTCGTCGGACAGCCCGATGTTGAGGACGGTCTCCATCATGCCGGGCATGGAGAACTTGGCCCCGGACCTGACGCTGACCAGCAGCGGGTCGCCGGGGTCGCCGAGCTTGCGGCCCATGGCCTGCTCGAGGTCCTCCAGGTGCGCGGCTACCTCGTTGTCAAGACCCTCGGGCGTCCTGCCGTGGGTGAGGTAGTAGCGGCACGCATCGGTGGTGATCGTGAACCCCGGCGGCACCGGCAGGCCGATGTTGGTCATCTCGGCGAGGTTCGCGCCCTTACCCCCGAGCAGGTCCTTGAGGTCCTTGTTTCCTTCTGTGAAGTCATAGACGAACTTCGGCACTGAACGCTCCTCGCGCAGGCAGACTCCTGTTTTTTGGAGCCTACTCTGCTCCCGTCCGCTCTCGTGACGTGACTGTAACGGATTGCCCGATATTTGGTTTAGACCGTTGGTATAGACCGGGCAAATCTCCGGACGCCAGGCAACCTTGGCGGCGCTCGAGCGTTTGAAAGACGTGGACACAGCGAACACGGATGTTCCACCGCACGCCACTCACGCGGTGACGGCGCTGTACGCCGAGCACGGCCTCCGCCTGGTCCGGCTGGCCGTCATCATGCTCGGCGACCGGGCCACGGCGGAAGACGTCGTGCAGGACGCCTTCCTCGGGCTGTACCGCCGCTGGGACAGCCTGACCGATACCTCGCACCCGCTCGCCTACGTGCGCGCCAGCGTGATGAATGGGTGCCGGTCGGCGCTGCGCCGCAGGTCGCGCCGCCCCATCAGCCTGTTCACTGAGCCGCCCGCGGAGTCCGCGGAGGCGCGCGCCCTGGTGAGCGAGGAGTACCGGGCGGTGGTGGCCGCGATCAGGCGGCTGCCGGCCCGGCAGCGCGAGGCGCTGCTGCTGCGCTACTACCTCGACATGACCGAAGACGAGACCGCGCGGGCCATGGGGGTCAGCCGCGGCACGGTCAAGTCCGCCACGTCCCGCGGGCTCGCCGCGATCGGGCGAATCCTCAAGGAGGAGTCATGACTCCGGCCGAACGCGTGGTGCGCGCCGCTACCCGCGCCTACGGCGAAACCGTGACCGAGGTCCGGCCGCTCGACCTGACCGCTGCCGCCAAGCCAGGCGAACGGCACGTCCGTC
>DATBBI010000354.1:0-4372 GCA_036271115.1 Trebonia sp. | reverse complement strand
GATGACGACCAGGTCCGCCTCGAGCACGCGATCGAGATGTACCGGCGCCTGCCCGCGGGCGAGCTCGCGGTCGTTCCCGGCACGTCACACGGCCTGCTGGTAGAAAAGCAGGACCTGTGCAACTGGCTCATCACCGACTTCCTGACCAAGGACCCGGTACCGACCTTCGCGCCGATCCGCCGGGCCGGCCACCCAGGCTGACACCGGCCCGGCACGGGCGCGAGGCCGCCGTGTTAGGGCCTGGCCAGCCCCCGGAGCTCGGTGCCGAGCGCTTCGATGCCGCGGGCCAGCACGCTCTCACGCTGCACGCCGTACCCGATGAGCAGGGCCGGCGGCGCGGTGTCGCGGTCGGCCCAGTAGCGGGCCGCCTGCTCCAGCTGTACGCCGTGCCGTGCGGCGGCCGCAGCGACCGTTGCGGGGGCGAGCCCCGGCGGCAGCCGCAGCAGCAGGTGCAGTCCGGCCGCCTCGCCGCTCGGCCGCACCGACGGCAGGTGGGTGCGCAGCGCGGCGAGCAGGCCGTCGCGGCGTGCCCGGTAGACCGGGCGCACCCGGCGCAGGTGGCGGGCGAAGGCGCCGCTCTCGATGAACCGGGCGAGCGTGAGCTGGCCGAGCGCCTCGGTGGCGAAGTCCTCAAGGAACTTGGCGCGGGCGATGTCGCCGGTGAGCCGGGCCGGCGCGGCGATCCAGCCCAGCCGCAGCGCGGGGCTGAGCACCTTGCTCACGGTGCCGCCGTAGATGACGTGATCGGGATCCAGGCCCTGGAGCGCGCCGACGGGCAGGCGGTCGTAGCGCAGCTCGGCGTCGTAGTCGTCCTCGATCACCAGCGCGTCCGCGGCGCGCGCCCACTCAAGGAGCTGAACCCGCCGGTCGGCGGAAAGCACCGCGCCGCTCGGGTAGGAGTGCGCGGGCGACAGCAGCACGGCGCCCACGTCCAGCCCGGCGAGCCGCGCGGTCCGCAGTCCCTGGTCGTCGACAGGGACGGGAACCGGTTCGAGCCCGGCCGACCTGATGATCCGGCGGTACAGCGAGAAGCAGGGGTCTTCCACGGCGACGCGGGTCACGCCGCGCCGGCTGAGGACCCGGCACAGCAGCGTCACGGCCTGCGAGAAACCGCCGCAGACGATGATCTGCTCCGCGGTGGTGCGCACGCCGCGGACCCGGCCCAGGTACGCGGTCAGCGCGGCGCGCAGCTCCGGCTCACCGCGGGCGTGCGGGTACAGCAGCCGGTCGTCGGGGATGTCGCGCAGCACGTCGCGATAGTGCCGCAGCCACTCGCTGCGGGGGAAGAGCGCCGGATCGGGCAGCCCGCTGCGCCGGATGCCGCCGTCCCTGGTGGCCGGCACGGGCCCCGCACCGTACGGCTCGTGGTCCGCCGAGCCGTCACCGGTACCGTCGCAGCGCAGTCCCTGCGCCCGGACCCGCGTCCCCGAACCCTGGCGGGCTTCCAGGTATCCCTCGATGACCAGCTGCTCGTACGCCCCGACGACGAGCGAGCGTGACACGTCCAGCTCGGCGGCGAGCACGCGCGACGGCGGCAGCGCGGTCCCCGGCGGAAGCGATCCGCGCGCGATGGCCTGCCGCAGGTCGTGCTCGAGCTGGACCCGGAGGCTGCGGGGCCTGGACCGGTCGAGGTGCACCAGCAAGTCGGCGGGGAACTCACCGCCCGCGCCATTGGTCTGTGTATTCGCGGTCAATTGGATCTTCCTATCCATGCCATTGCCCGTAGCCTAGCCATTGGGCCATGGTTTCGGGCAGGGGCTCCGCCTTGCCGGAAGCCGGAGCCGAGAGGCCGGAGCACCCGTACGTGGGCCGGGTGCTCGTCACGGCCATCTCGGTTACCGAAAAGCCGCGGGCCCGTTCTGGATGATGTTCTTGATTTTCCCGAACGTACGTGTGATGCCTCCCGCAGGCACGTTGCTCGCCACGGCGACCCCGCCCAGGATCAGCACGCCGCCGCCGATCGTCACCGCGGTTATGCGCTCGCCGAGGAACACCGCCGCGCCGAGCACGCTGACCACAGGCTCCAGGTACAGCAGCAGGCTGACCCGGGCGGCGCCGCCGGCCAGGACCGCGACGTTCCACAGCAGCATCCCGGCTGCCGTGCTGCCGATCGCGAGGAACGCGAGCTCTCCCCAGACCGCGGCGCCGAGATGCCCGAGCCCGGCGCCCGGCAGCGTCCCCGCGAAGGCGAGGTAGGGGAGGGTTCCGACGGCGGTCGAGGCGGCGGTGGCGGGCACCGCGCCGAACTCCTCGCTGAGCGGGCGACCCACGATCGTGTAGGCGGCGAACGCCAGCGTGCCGGCCAGCACCAGCCCGATCCCGGCGAGCGCGCGGTAGCCGCCGGCGCCGGTGACGGCGCCAGGGCCTGCCAGCACCGCCACGCCCGCCAGCGCGACGCCGCTGCCCAGCCAGGCCCGCAGGCCGCCGCGCTCGCCAAGGAACAGCCGCCCGAGCACCATGACCCAGACCGGTTCCGTCGCGAGCAGCAGCCCGGCCGTGGCCGCGGGCAGCCACCGGAGCCCGACGGTGACCGGCAGGTTGTACCCGACAAGCCCGAGGAGGCCGGCAGCCGCCAGCCGGCCGGCGGAGCGCGCCCTGAGCCGGCGGAAGAGCGGCACCGCCCAGGGCAACAGCACCAGGGTCGCCGCGGTCATCCGGATCGTGAGCAGCGGCAGCGGCGACAGGTGCACGACGGCCGCCCGGGTGGCGACCGGCGCGAGACCCCACATGACCACCGCCGCCAGGCCTGCCGCCAGTGCGCCCCGTTTCATGTCGTCAGTCTGCTGTAATGGTCTTGTGCAGTTCAACACTTACACTGTGGCGGGCGCGCACATCGCCGTGTGGCTGGTGAACCATCCGGTGCCCGGCGCGCGCGACCTCACCGCGGCCCTGCGCAGCCACGACGTGCACGAGCCGGCCGCGACCGACGCCAACGCGCTGGCCCTGCGGCCCTGGGCCATCCGGCTGCGCGAGGTCTTCGAGGCGGGCAGCGTTCCGGAGAAAGCCGGACTCGCCGACGCGCTGCTCGTCGCCGCCGACTGCCGCCCGCGGCTGGTCAGCCACGGCGCGGGCCAGCCCTACCACCTGCATTACGCGCCGGTGCGCACCGGTCTGGCGCCGCGGGTGCGGGCGCTGACCGCGGCCGGGGTGGCGCACGTGATCGACAGCGGCTGGGGCACCCGGCTGCGGACCTGCGACCGCGCCGGGTGCGGCGTCGCCTTCCTCGACACGTCCCGCAACGGGCGCCGTCACTTCTGCAGCGTCCGCTGCGCCAACCAGGTCAACGTGGCCAGCCACCGCCGCCGCCAGCGGCAGCACACCGCGCCTGGGGCATGATGACAAGGGTGAGTTCCGTCATCCACGGCACGTTCACGGTGCCCGCCGACCTGAACGCGCCGCCGGAGCGCGTGTTCGCTGCCTACGCGGAGCCCGCCCAGCGCCGCCGCTGGTTCCGCATGCCGGGCAGGACCCGCTATGAGCTGGACTTCCGCGTCGGCGGCGCGGAGGTCTCCAGCGGCGCGTTCGCCCCCACCGGGGAGCGGGAGGAGCGCCTGGACTATCGCGCCGTCTTCCACGACATCGTGCCGGACCAGCGCGTCGTGTTCAGCTACCACCTGACCGTGGACGACGTGCGCCGCTGGGCGTCGCTGGTGACGATCGAGCTGGCGCCGAGGGACGGCGGCACCAGCCTCCGCCACACCGAACACTACGTCTTCCTCGCCTACACCGCCGATGGCGCCCACGACACGGCGCACCTCCAAGGCGGCACCCGCCTCCAGCTCAACGCCCTCGCCGCCGCGCTCGGCTGACCGGCGTGCGGGCGAGCGGGCCGGTTCAGTCCAGCCCGTCGGGCAGCAGCGAGCCGACGAGCTGCCGCATCTGCGCCAGGTGCCTGGCGACCTCGTCCTTCTGCTTGCTGAGCTCGTTCAGGTCGCGTTGCGCGGTCGCCCGGCGGCGCTCGGCGTCGGCGTCCGCCTCGGTGCGCAGCCGGGTGGCCGCCGCCGTGGCGTCCGCCAGCACCTGATCCGCGTCGCGCTTCGCGTCCTCGAGCAGCTGCCGCACGCGTTCGTCGGCGTCGCGCTTGGCCTGCTCGTTCTGCGCGGTCACCGCGCCGGCTTGCTCTTGGGCGGCGGCGGCGCGCCGCTCCGCCTCGGCGACCAGCGCCCTGGTCTCGGCGACGGCGGCGGTGTGCCGCTCGGACTCTCCCCGTTCGGCTTCCTCGCGGCGGGCCGCGAGCTCGATCTCGAGGTCCGCCTCCGACTGGCTGCGCAGCGCCTCGCTCTCCTCGAGCAGGCGCTGCTCCCTGACCCTGATCTCCTCGGCCTTGCGCCTGGCCGTCTGCACGATCTCGTCGTGCTCGCGCTGCGCGGCG
>DATBBI010000353.1:0-12962 GCA_036271115.1 Trebonia sp. | reverse complement strand
CGCGCTGACCGAGGCGCGGCAGCGGCTCGGCGGCATGACGCTGGGCATGGTGCTCACGCTCATCATCGTGACCGACGAGGAGGGGCAGTACGACGCGATCCGCGCGGCCAACCAGGCCGCCAGGGAGCATCCGTGCCGCGTCCTCGCCATGATCACCCGCCGGCCCAAGGCGGACTCCCGGCTGGACGCCGAGATCCGGGTGGGCGAGGCCGCGCCGGGCGAGACGACCGTGCTGCGCATGTACGGCCCGCTCGGGCAGCACGCGGACTCGGTGGCTGCGCCGCTCCTCGTTCCCGATGTCCCCGTGGTCACCTGGTGGCCGGAGGCCGCACCGGAGATCCCGGCCAAGCACCCGCTCGGCGCGCTCGCCCAGCGCCGGGTGACCGACTCGGCAGCCGCGGACATGCCCCAGGCGGTGCTGGCCGCCCTGGCGCGCGCCTATCAGCCCGGCGATACTGACTTCGGCTGGACCCGCGCCACGCCGTGGCGGTCACTGATCGCCGCCACGCTCGACCAGGCGCATCCGGTGCTGGAGGCTGGCGAGGTCGAGGCGGAGGCGGGCAATCCCACCGCCGACCTCATCGCCGCGTGGCTCAACCTGCGGCTGGACATCCCGATGCGGCGTTCGGTCTCTGGCGGCCCTGGCATTACGCAGGTCTCGTTCACCACCGCGACGGGTGACATCGCGATCAGCCGCCTGGACGGCCGCACCGCGACCCTGTCCTGGCCGTCCCGGCCGGACCGGATGGTCGCGCTGCACCGCAGGGAAACCGCCGAACTGCTCGCCGAGGAGCTGCGCAGGCTCGACCCCGACGAGGTCTACGCCGAGACGCTGCGCCGCCTGGACGAGCGCGGCATCGAGACCGGGCCGGCCGAGACGCCTGAGCCGGACGAGCGGGTCAGCTCATGAGCGAGCTTGCGAGCGAATCGGCAAGTACAGTGCGTCCGCGAATGCGGACTCCGAGCGCCAGCGAGGTGTCCTCATGAGCGAGGCTTGGTTTCTAGCCGAGCGGGGAGGCACAACCTGAGCGCGCCACCGGAAGTTCTCGTCCATCGCGATGGCCCGCTGCTCGCCAAGGCGGCGGCCGCTCGCTGCGTCACCCGGCTGGTCGACGCGGTCGCGGCCGCCGGGCACGCCCACCTGGTACTCACCGGGGGCGGCATCGGCACCGCGGTGCTCGCCGAGCTCGCTGCCGCGCCCGCGCGGGACGCGGTGGACTGGCGGCGCGTCGACTTCTGGTGGGGCGACGAGCGGTTCGTCCCGGCCGGGGACCCCGAGCGGAACGAGACCGGGGCACGGGCCGCGCTGCTCGATCGCATCGACGCGGACCCGGCGCGGGTGCACCCGATGCCGGGTCCTGACGGCCCGGACGGCGACGACCCGGAAGCCGCCGCGGAACGGTACGCAAGCGAGCTCGCGACCGCCACCCGGCCCGAGGACCACGCCCCCGTGCCGTCCTTCGACGTGCTGATGCTCGGCATCGGCCCGGAGGGTCACGTAGCCTCGCTGTTCCCCGGGATGCCCGCCGTCTACGACAATCGCCCGGTCGTCGCGGTGCGCGGCTCCCCCAAGCCGCCGCCGGTGCGCATCTCCTTCACGTTCCCGTCGATCCAGGCCGCCCGCGAGGTGTGGATCCTGGCCTCGGGAGAGGAGAAGGCCAGTGCGGTCGCCCTGGCGCTGTCCGGCCCCGGCCCGGTTCAGCTGCCCGCGGCCGGCGCCCGCGGCCGCCAGCGGACGCTGTTTCTCATCGACGAGGCTGCCGCCGCGAAACTCCCCGCCGACCTAGGCCGCCCCGGCGCGCACTGACTAACTGGCTAGCGCCCCCCGGGGACCCTCGCCTGGCTGCCGCCGCATCCGGGCAGCAGGAGCGACGGTGCCGTGCAGGTGCTCTGCGCGCCCGCTCCGCTGCTCTGGCCGGTGTAGGTCATGACCAGGGCGAACGCGAGCATTCCCGCGGTGACGCAGCCCCATATCCCCACGAACATCCAGGTCAGCGTCGTCGTGGACAGCTTTCTGCGCAGCCGTCGCAGCGGGCGGCGCGACGGCATGGCCTCGCCTGAGGCCAGCCGGTTGAAGATGTGCAGGAGCGACACCAGGACCGGAGCCGTCTTCGCAAGTTCCTCGGATATCCGGCTCAGCGTGCGCAGCTCACGCGCGTTCAGGCTCAATGGTGGCTCCTCGTGCCGCGGCGTTATACGGCCGACTTCCTAAGAAGGCCGTGGTCACGCAGCCAGGTTATGAAACTTTCGCGACCGGTGAAGCCAAGTCCGGCAGCGAGGCAGATCGCGGGAACCGCGGCCAGGGCGTAGCGGTAGCTGAAGCCCGCGGTCATCGTCGGCAGAACGATCAGCGCCACCCCGGTCAGCCAGGGCAGCAGGCCGAGACCGCCCCAGCCGGTGCCAGGCACGCGGGTCTTGCGGCGGATGCCGAGCACCACGCCCACGGCGCCGGCCACCACGAACAGCAGCAGGAACGTCCCTGGCAGGTACACGACCCGCTGGTAGCCCCGCAGGAGCGTGCTCCACGGCTGGACCACCGATGGCTGCCCGTAGCTCGCCCCGCCGAAGTCCCGCGCGGCGGCGGCGTTGGTGCTGCTTCCGGTCACCCAGCCGGGCAACGGCGTTATGTAGGCCTCCGGCTCGAAACGGAACTTGGTGCCGGAGCCCTCCAGGTTCCCGATGGCGTTGGTCTCGTTCACCCGCGCCCAGCCGAACGTGGTCAGCGTGTCCTTGGCCACCGCCCGCGCGTAGTCGAGCGGCTGGGCGAGGATGGCGCGCTCCGCGAACCGCATCGTCAGCGACTCGATCTTGGGGGTGAAACGGTTGACATTGTTGGTGCCGGTCAGTTGCGCGAGCGGGGTCTTGTTCGACCAGAGGTACTCCTGCGAATTGGGGCGCCTGGACGGCGGCCTCGGGTCGCAGAGCACCCGCAGTTCGGCCGGCGGGTTCATCACCGCGCAGTTGGAGAAGCTGCTCACCCGGCTGTACAGGAACGTGCCCGTCGACTCGTCCAGCGCGTACTGCCCGGTGTGGATGTGGAACCAGAACATGTAGCCCGCGATCGGCACCACGCCCGCGACCGCGGTAGCGGCGATGCGGCGCCAGCCCATGCGGCGCGCCAGCATGCAGATCACTACGATGACGAGCAGCGGCTCGCCCACCGTCCGGACGGTCGCCGCGTACCCGATCGCCAGGCCGGCCAGCACGGCGACGGCCAGCGGCGGCCGGTCCCACCAGCACAGCAGCACGAGCGCCGCGGTGATCAAGGTGTAGAAGAGCACGTCGGCGGCGATCATATGCTCGAGCTGCAACTCGAACACGTCAAAGAGCACCGGCAGGGCCGGGATCGTCGCGCCCCACCACGGCAGCCCCCGGCGGCGGAGCACGGCGTAGATGCCGGTGCCCATGGCCAGCCCCATCACGGCCTGCAGGCCGGTGACCAGCGCCAGGCTGTGGAACGGGAGCAGCGCGTACAAGAAGAACGGATACCCGTTCGACCGCACGATGTCCGGCGTCTTCGTGACCGCGTCGGTCATGTAGTTGTAGGAGTCGTTGAAGAACATCGCCGGCGGATAGCCGAGCATGACCACGACCCGCAGCACCGCTGCGACGGCCAGCACGATCACGAAGGGCCGGTTGGCGCGGACCAGCCGCACCAGCCAGGCGGCCGCCCTGGCGACACGGGCGCCCGCGGCCTGCTGCGTGGCGTCGTCCGTCTCCGGCTGGGCGACGCGGTCGTTTACATGCATCGCACCGACTTTACAAGAACTCGCTTAGGTGGCCGCGGGTTACGGCCCGAGTGCGATGTGATTTAACCTGCGGCGCCCGAACGAGAGCAGCGCAATCGTCATGACCAGCACCACGGTGGGAGCGACGATGTCGTGCGCGCTCCTGCTGGCGAGGGCGAGCACCAGCCACAGCGTCACGATCGGGAGGAACGCGATCGCGCGCGGCCTGTGCCTGACTGGCGGGATCGCCCCGTTGTTCCGCTCGGGATGCGAGGGCAGGCTGGCGGAGGGCAGGGTGGCGGGGGGCAGCCGGCGGCCGGGGACGTCGGAGCCGAGCACGGGCTGGGATGGCAGGTCCTCGGTCAGCTTCCGCAGGTCACCCCAGGTCTTGCTGGCGTAGGCCGCGGAGGTCCGCTCGTCGAACTCCTCCAGGGTCAGCCTGCCCGCGGTGTAGGCGTCTCTGAGCGTGGCCACGACGACTTCCCGATCCACATCTGACGCTCGGATCGAATTGTCGCTCGCCATGGCCGGAACCCCCTCGATAATTTAAGAATACCCGGTCACTTTCATTATGATCTGCCCATGCCCGCGCTCCCTATGACCGGGAACCACTTCATCGTCTGCGGGGACGGCTCGCTCGCCTACCGCATCGCCTCAGAACTGACATCTCGCTACGACGAGGCCGTCGTCGTCGTCCTGCCGGACCCGGCCAGGAACTACGGGCCGCAGATCACCGCGCTCGCCGGGGTCGCCGTGCTCAGCCATGCCGCGCTGACCAGCGACGCCTTCATCGAGGCGGGCATCGCGACGGCACAGGGCCTGGCCCTGGTGGGCTCGGACGACCTCGTCAACTTCCACGCCGCGCTGCGCGCCGACGAGCTCAACCCGGGGCTGCGCATCGTCGTCGCCGCGTTCAACCGGCGGCTCGGCCAGCACATCCGCGGCTTCTTCCGCGACTGCACCGTGCTATCGAGCAGCGAGATGGCCGCGCCGTCGTTCGTGTCCGCCGCGCTCGGCTTGCCCGCCCCGAGCCACGTCCGGGTGTCCGGGCGCACGCTGTACGTGGCGCGCCACGCCGACGTGCCGGCAGGCCAGGCGGTCTGCGGGCTCGAGGTGCCCGACGACCCGGCAGGCACCACCCAGCTGATACCGCCGGATGAGCTGCCGCCGGTGTCGCCGGACAGCGCCTCATCGAACGGTGCTTCCTCGGGCAGTGACCGGGGCGGCCTCGTCCTCGCCGTCGCTGACGGCACGCCGCGTGATCCGCTGACCAGGCGGCGGCATCCCGTGCGCGCGTCAGCCGGGATGCTGTGGCGGCTCGCGTGGAACAAGTTCGCGCTGGTCTTCGCCATTCTGCTGGCGGCCGTCATCACGGGCTTCTGCCTGCTGGTCGTCGCCCGTTACCCGGTGAGCAACGCGGTCTACCTGACCGTGATGGACATGACCGGCTCCGCCCTCACCAACGCCAAGCTCGGCGGCCCGGAGAAGATCTCCCAGGTGGTCCTCACCGTCGACGGCATGGCGCTGATCCCGCTCGTGACCGCGATCATCGTCGGCGCACGGCTGACCGGGAAAATCCGCGGCGAGCCGCGGCCGCGCGGCGGCCACATCATCGTCGTCGGCCTCGGCAACGTCGGCACCCGCGTGGTCGGCGAGCTGCACGACCTGGGCTACGACGTCACCTGCATCGACAGGGACCCGGAAGCCAGGGGCGTCGCGCTCACGCGCAGGCTCGGCCTCCCGATGGTGATCGGCGAGGCTTACCTGGAAGACAAGCTGAAGGCTGCGGGGCTGGAGACCGCCGCCGCACTCGTCTCCGTGACGAGCAACGACATGGTCAACCTGGAGACCGCGCTGCAGGCGCGGGCGATGCGCGAAGACCTGCACCTGGTGCTGCGCCTCGGTGATGACGACCTGGCCCAGCGAGTGCAGAAGACGCTGGGCAACGTTATCTCGCGCAGCGTCTCCTACATGGCGGCGCCGGCCTTCGCCGCCGCGCTGCTGGAGCATCTGGTGCTGCGCACTATCGCGGTCGGGCGGCACGTCCTGCTGATCGCGGACGTCCGGGTGGACGCCGGCTCTGACATCGCCGGGCGGGCGCTCGCCGAGCTCGAGCGGGATCGCGTGGCACGCGTGCTGGCGCTGCAGGTCCGCGGCGCGCAGCTGTTCGAGTGGTCGCCGCACCACGGCTACCTGCTCGCTGAGGGCGACCGGGTGATCCTGCTCGCGACGCGCGCCGGGCTGACGCGCTTCATCACTGGAAGCGCAATTATCGGGTTATTTCGCTCGTTTTGGGTCTCGCGAGATGGGTTACCAGCGCGTTACGCTATTAGCAGAACTTTCAACCTGGTCTCTATGGGCCAGGAGGGAAGAAAACAGATATGCACCCGGTCGACGGCGGCGGGAGCAGGCCACCGTGACCGGGAGCGGCCCCAACATCGGAGGCAACATGAGTGTCAGTGAAGACCGCACATCTGTAGCACCAGCTACCGCGGCCAGTCCCATCGCCGACCCGGCACCGCTCGGGCTGGCCGCGTTCGCGCTTACCACGTTCCTGCTTTCTGCCTCTAACGCACACTGGATGAACGGAAACGCCACTGGCGACGCCTGGCTCGGGTACGCATTCGCCTACGGTGGACTCGCCCAGCTGCTGGCTGGCATGTGGGAGTTCCGCAACAGGAACGTGTTCGGCGCGACGGCGTTCTCCACGTACGGCGGCTTCTGGATCGGCCTCGGCCTGTGGGTCCTGCTCGTCGCGGATAGAACCCGCCCCGCCGTCGCCGCCGGAACGGCGTTCCTCAATCATGACCTCGGCTGGATCCTGCTCGCTTTCGCGATCTTCAACACGTATATGCTGCTCTTCAGCGCCCAGGTGAACATGGCCGTCTTCGGCGTGTTCCTGACGCTTGAGCTCACCGAGATCATCCTGGCCATCGGGTTCTTCACCAACAGCCCTGGCACCGTCCAGTTCGGCGGTTACGTGGGCCTCGTCACGGCGCTCGTCGCCTGGTACACCTCCGCGGCCGGCGTCTCCAACGGCCTGGCCGGCCGGATCAGGCTCCCTGTCGGCAAGCCGCTGCTGGCCTAACCGGCCCGCTCCTCGCCAGTCCACCGCCGCCGGGTACGGTTACGTTCAGCCGTGATCGTACCCGGCGCGAGTGGAGGACGCGAGATGCACCTGCAAGACGGGCCGGACACCGACCTGCCTGTCCAGGTGGCCCGGACAGTAAAAGAAAAGACGCGGCCGTGGTGGTCGATCATCTCGCTCGCCCTCGCGATCGCCGCCGCCATCACCTCCGCCTGGGCGCACAGCTCCTTTGAGACCTATTTCCGCTCCGACCACGTCCTGTACCAGATCATCGCCGCGGCATCCGCCGCGGCGTTCTTCGTGTTCGCCAGCATCGCGACCTACGGACTGTCGAGCGCGGCCCGCTCGGTGCTCGAACCGCGGGTCGGCACGGCGCACGCTGCGGTCGTCAAGTACGGCCTGCTGCTGATCGGCGGGTTCGCCACGGTGGCCATCACGCTGGCGCTGTTCCACGTCCCGGTCAGCCAGCTGCTCCTCGGCGGGGTGCTGACCAGCGTGATCGTCGGAATCGCCGCGCAGCAGGCGATGTCCAACGTGTTCGCGGGGATGGTGCTGCTGCTCGCCCGGCCGTTCCGGGCCGGCGACCTGATCTGGCTGCGGGGCAGCGGGCTCGGCGGGGAGCTGACCGGCACGGTCACCGAGATCGGCATCACCTACGTGCGGATCGACACCGGCGCCAGCGTGATGTCCGTGCCCAACTCGCAGGTGCTCAATGCCGTGGTGGGGCCGCAGCCGCAGCCGCATCCGTCGGCGGCTGTTCCGGTTAGCCCGCCTGGGGACGACCCGCCGACTGCTTCTTGACCACGTACAGGGACAGCCCTGGGATGCGCAGCACGCGGACGCGGCGCGGGGCGCCGAAGCCGGCTTCACGGAGCCAGCCGCGCAGTTGCGCCGGGGTGTGCACCTGCGAGCCTGAGCTGAGGTAGACGAACAGGCCGAGGAAGTTCGCCGCCGCGGACGCGCGGCGGGCCGGGTCGGCGAAGGCATCCATCACCGCCAGCGTGCCTCCCGGCGCCAGTGCCTCGCGGGCCTTGCCGAACAGCGCAGGGATCTGGTCGGCGCCCAGGTGGTGCACGAGATTGAAGCAGAGCACCGCGTCGTAACCGCTGCCCAGGTCGCCGGCGCCCAGGTCACCGGCGGTCGCGTCGCCATCCCTGAACCGCACCCGGTCCGCCATCCCGGCCGCGGCGACGATCTCGCGGCCGACCGCCGCGCTGCCCGGCAGGTCCAGCACGGTCGCGGTCAGCCCCGGGTGGCGGCGGCACAGCGCCGCGGAGTACAGGCCGTGACCGCCGCCGATATCGAGCAGCTGCCGCGCGCCTGACGGCAGCCGCAGTTTCCTGGCGACCTCCGCGGCGCTCAGCCTGGCGAGCTCACGCTGACCGCGGATGTAGCGCTCCCAGTACGGGTCGTCCGGCGGCGCGCCGTGCGATCCAGCGGGACGCCGGCCGCGGGTGACTTCGTCGAGTTCGGCCCACCAGGTCCAGTAGTCCGCGGTTCCCGCGACGTACTCCGCGACCGACAGCCCGGATGCCGGGTCGAGCCAGCGCCGCGAGCGGCGGCTGAGCTGGTAGCGGCCTGCCCGGGCGGTGACGTGGCCCGACGAGCGCAGGCAGTCGAGCAGCAGCCGGGTGGGCAGCGGGTCAAGGTCAAGATCGGCGGCCAGCTCCGCCGCAGTGGCGGGATTTTGCGCCAGCCGGGCCGTGACGCCGGAGCGCACGGCGGCGACGAGGATCCCGGACAGCCCCATGCCGCCCCAGGCCTCGGCGGCGGGGCTGGGCACGACGCCGGCGAGCAGGGCCAGCCACTCGGCCGGGTTGGCACCGCGCAATGCAAGCCTCACACTGCAAAGGTAGGCGCTGCGAGCCGACAGACCGGGGGTTTCTGCCATGAACCGCGTGCGGGCACTGATCATTGCCAGCCACCCGGGTCCGTCGCTCGCCATCACGGCCATGGCGACCCTGCTGGCGGCGGAAGCGGCGCCGCACGGCATCGGCCCGGTGCTGACGGCGCCCGCCATGCTGGCGGGCCAGCTGTCGGTCGGCTGGTCCAACGACGCCTGCGACGCGCGCCGGGACGCCGCGGCGGGCCGGACGGACAAGCCGATCGCCGCCGGCGCGATCAGCGTGCGGGCGGTGTGGATCGCGGCCTTCGTCTCGCTGCTGGCCGGGCTCGCGATGGCGCTGGCCATCAGCCCGGCGACCCTGCTCATCCTGGTCGTGGTCATCGGCGCCGCGTGGGCGTACAACCTCGGCCTGAAGTCCACGGCCTGGTCCGGGCTCATGTACGTGGCCGGGTTCGGCCCGATTCCCGCGTACGCGGCGAGCACGCTGCCTGGTCATCCCGCGCCGCGCTGGTCCGTGACGGCGGCGGCGGCGCTGCTTGGCCTCGGCGCGCACTTCGCCAACGTGCTGCCCGACCTTGCGGGCGACCAGGCCACCGGCGTCAAGGGCCTGCCGCAGCAGGTGGCCGCCCGGTGGGGGCCCGGCGCGGTGCGGGCCGCCGCCCTGGTGCTTCTGCTGGCGGCATCCGTGCTGCTAGTGCTGGCGGCCAGCGACGCCAGGCGATGGGTCGCCATTGCCGGGCTTGCCGCCGCGGCCGTCCTCAGTGTGATCGGCGCCCGCGGCGCCGGCCGGGTCCCGTTCTACGCCGCGCTCGGCATCGCGGCCGTCGACGTGGTGCTGTTCGCCGCGGGTGGGGAAGCCCTGACGTCATGACGAGGATCGTCGCCGTGCGGTCCGCCTTCCCGGTTCACCGCTACCCGCAGCCGGACTTCACCAGGACGGTCGCCGAGCTGGGCGGCCTCGGCCCGGCGCAGCGCGCCCTGCTCGAACGGCTGCACGGCAACGCGGGCGTAGACACCAGGCACATCGTCTTGCCGCTGCCGGACTACGGGGCCCTGCGCGGGATCGTGGCCACCAACGACCGCTATATCGGGGAGGCGCTTGACCTCGGCGAGCGCGCGCTGCGCGGCGCGCTCGAGTCGGCCGGGCTGACGGCCGACGACCTAGACCTGCTGATCGTCACGTCGGTGACCGGGGTGGCCGTGCCATCGCTCGACGCCAGGCTCATCCCGCGCCTCGGGCTGCGGACGGACGTGAAGCGGCTGCCGATCTTCGGCCTCGGCTGCGTGGCCGGCGCGGCCGGGCTGGGCAGGCTGCACGACTACCTGCTCGGCTGGCCTGGGCACACCGCGGCGCTGCTGGCGGTCGAGCTGTGCTCGCTTAACTGGCCCGCCACCGACATGACGACGGCGGATCTCGTGGTCAGCGGGCTGTTCGGCGACGGAGCGGCGGCCCTGGTGGCGACCGGTGCACGGGCCGTTGGCGGGCAGGCCGTTGGCGGGCAGGCGCCTGCCGGGCCGCGGGTGATCGCGTCGCGAAGTGAGGTGTATCCCGACAGCGGGGACACGCTGGGCTGGCGGCTTGGCTCCGACGGCTTCAGGATCGTGCTGACGGCGGAGCTCGCGGACGTGGTGGAGCGACGGCTGGCGGGCAGCGTGACCTCGTTCCTGGCTGCCCAGGGCCTGACCGCGGACGACGTCAAGAGCTGGGTGTGCCATCCCGGCGGGCCCAGGGTGATCGACGCCGTGCAGAAGAGCCTCAAGCTGCCCGACAGCGCGGTCGAGGCGAGCCGCCGGTCGCTCGCGGAAGCCGGCAACATGTCCTCCGCGTCGGTGCTGCACATCCTGGAGCAGATCGCGGCTAACGGCAGGCCGCCACCGGGGTCAGCGGGCCTCATGATCGGACTTGGGCCGGGAGTCAGCGCCGAACTGGTATTGCTGCGATGGTGAGCTAATGGACGTTTACTGGGGTCTGCTCGCCGTCATCGCCGTCGAGCGGGTGGCGGAACTCGTCGTGTCACAGCGGCATGCCGCAGCGAGCCTGCGCAACGGCGGTGTCGAGTACGGCAAGGGGCACTTCCCCGTCATGGTGGCGCTGCACGTGGCGCTGCTGGCCGGCTGCGTGGCCGAGCCGCTCTTGCTGCACCGCACGTTCATCCCCGCGCTCGGCTACTCGATGCTCGTGGTCGTGGTGGCGGCGAACGCGCTGCGCTGGTGGTGCATTGTCACGCTGGGCCCGCGGTGGACGGCGCGGGTAATCGTGATCCCCGGGTTGCCACTGGTCAGGTCCGGGCCGTACCGGTGGTTCGCGCACCCGAACTACGTAGCCGTCGTCATCGAGGGTGTCGCGCTGCCGCTCGTCGGCTCGGCCTGGATCACCGCCTGCACGTTCACCGTGCTGAACGCGGCGCTGCTCACGGTGCGGCTACGCTGCGAGACCCGCGCGCTCGCCGCGGCGGCGCCGCTCTCGCCGGTGTCCCCGTGATAGAGGCACCGTGATGGACGTGCTGGTCGCGGGCGGCGGGCCCGCCGGGCTGGCGACGGCCATCCGGTGCGCACAGGCGGGACTGTCGGTCACCGTGGCCGAGCCGCGGGGCGTGCCGGTCGACAAGGCCTGCGGCGAAGGCCTGATGCCGTCGGCGGTGGTCCGGCTGGCGGCGCTCGGCGTCGTCCCGGCCGGGCACCCGCTGCGCGGAATCCGGTACCTGGACGCCAGCCACCGCGTCGACGCGCGCTTCCGGCACGGCCACGGTCTCGGCGTCCGCCGCACGACCTTGCACGCCGCGCTCGCGGCACGGGCCGCCGAGCTGTCAATCCCGGTCCTGCCGGTACGGGTGACGTCCGTCACCCAGGACGGCGGCGGTGTCACGGCGGCGGGCCTGCGGGCGAGGTACCTGGTCGCCGCCGACGGGCTGCACTCGACGGTCCGCCGGGCCTGCGGGCTGGACCCGCCGCGCGCCCGCCATCCGCGGTTCGGCCTGCGCCGGCACTACCGGCTCGCGCCGTGGACCGACCTGGTCGAGGTGCACTGGTCGGCGGGCGCCGAGGCGTACGTCACGCCGGTCGCTGACGACCTGGTGGGCGTCGCGATCCTGGGCGGCGCGCACGGCGACTTCGCATCCAGGCTCACGGCGTTCCCGGCGCTGCGCGAGCGGCTGGCCGGGGCCGGGCCTGGCAGCGAGGTGCGCGGCGCCGGCCCGCTGCGGCAGGACGTACCGCGCCGGTCCGCCGGCAATGTCCTGCTCGTGGGTGACGCCTCCGGCTACCTCGACGCGCTGACCGGCGAGGGTATCGGGGCGGCGCTCGCGCAGGCGGCGGTCCTGGCGGAGTGCCTGGCGGCGGGGCGGCCAGGCGACTACGAACGAGCCTGGCGGCGAGCCTGCCGCAGGTCCTGGATGCTTACCGCGGGCCTGCTGTGGTCCAGGCACCAGCCGCTGCTCGGACCCCGCATCGTCCCCGCCGCGCAGTTGCTCCCCCGCGTGTTTACCACCATCGTCAACCTAGTCGGCGACGCGTGAGCAGGACTGCGCCGCGCGGCGAGAGGCCGAGAAAGCGAAACGGCCCCGGCGGATGCCGGGGCCGTTGACGCTCGGGCCGGTGCGGTGGTCGCCTCCTCGGCGAGAGGCACATCGCGGCTCCAGCCGGACGGTATTCCGCGAAGGCGATATTAGGTGCGGCCCGGGGGACCCTAGCCGCACCGGCCACTGTCTCTAACGCCTTCTGGTGTACCTCTGTTCCCGGGAGTCGCGAGACTCGCCGTCCCAGTAGCCGCGCTGCGCCGGGTCGGCCTGGCCGGCCGCGGGCGTGAAGCTCGGGGTGGCCTGCGTGCCCGGAGCACCCGGGTAAGCGGCCTGCGGGCGGTTGTCCGGGTATCCGGGCGCGTAGCCATCGTCGGGGTACCCCTGGCCACCGTTGGACTGCTCCGCCGGGTATCCCTGCGGGGCGTACCCGGCCTGCTGGTACTCGTCGCCAGGCCCGTATCCGCCACCGTTCGGGGTGAACGTGGGGGTAAAGGTCGGACTGGCGGCCGTGGCGGAGCCGTTGCCCTGGTAGCCGTTGCCCTGGTAGCCGTTGTAGCCGTTGGTCTCATAGGCGCCGGACTGCTGCGCGTCGCCGTAGCCGTTCGCCTGGTAGGCGCCGGACTGCTGCGCGTCGCCGCCGGCCTCGTAAGCGCCGGACTGGTGCGAGGCCGGGTAACCGCTAGCCTCGTAGCCGCCTGACTGCTGGGCATCGCCGTAGCCGTTCGCCTCATACGCGCCCGGCTGGTGCGTGCCGTTATAGCCGTTGGTGTCGTAGGCCGCGG
>DATBBI010000352.1:0-1500 GCA_036271115.1 Trebonia sp. | reverse complement strand
TCCGTGACTACCCGGAACGGCGCCACCTTCCGCTGCAGGTCCGTTACCGGCCGCACGGCGCCACCTCCTTCTTCGCCGCCGCCCTCCAGCGGCGGCTCACCGTTCCAACTCTATGGCGGGGGTCTGACATTCCGGCCCGGCCTATTAAGGTCGGTTGCGCAATCGGCATGCTGCGGAAGGGACGACGGATGCTGCGGGTCGGGCTGACAGGCGGGATCGGATCGGGCAAGAGTGAGGTAGGCCGTCGGCTCGCCGCGCGCGGCGCGGTTCTGCTCGACGCGGACAAGGCTGCCCGCGCGGTCGTCGAACCGGGGACACCGGGCCTCGCCCAGATCGCGGAAACCTTCGGTCCCGGCGTGCTGCGCGAAGACGGGTCGCTGGACCGGGCGAAGCTCGCGGAGATCGTCTTCGCCGACGACGCGGCACGCGGCACGCTCAACGCGATCGTCCACCCCCTCGTCCACGACCACATGCGCGCCGCGGAGGAAGCCGCCGTCGAGGCGGCCGGGGACGGCGCGGTCATCGTGCACGACGTCCCGCTGCTCGCCGAAGGCGGCAGGGGCAAAGAGTTCGACCTGGTCATCGTCGTGGATGTCCCCCCGGAGGTCCAGGTCGAGCGCCTGGTCCGGCGCGGCCTGGCGGAAGACCAGGCCCGCGCGAGAATGGCCGCACAGGCGACCCGCGACCAGCGCCTGGCGGTCGCCGACATCGTGATCGACAACTCCGGCACGCTCGAAGACCTGGACCGCCGGGTCTCCGACGTCTGGGCGACCCTCGAGTCCCGCGCCCACCCCTGACCGGGAGCACTTTGCGCACGCGGGCGCACTTTGCGCACGGTATGACCACTTGTGACCGGTCACCAAGGCCGGGAAGTGGTCACCTGATGCGCAAAGTCCGCAGGAGCGATTGGTGGGACCGGTGTGACTCGCGCAGTGGGGAGAGCCGACGGGCGGCACGGCGACCCTACGCAAGAGGCGGCGCTGGCCCCCGGTTCCACAGTCATGGAGCCGGGGGCCAGCGTCAGCGGTGCGTGTTTAGCTCTGGCCGGAGAGCTTGTCGCGGAGGGCGGCCAGGGCCTCGTCTGAGGCCAGCGTGCCGCCGGGCGCGGAGTCCTGCGGCGTAGCGCTACGGCCGCGCGGCCGGGCCGCGGGCGTGCTCGACGAGGAAGAAGAGCTGCTGGCAGCCGCGCCTTCCTCGGCCTCGCCGCCCTCTCCCTCTTCCTCGGCCTTGGCGCGGGACTCTTCCACCTGACGGCGGTGCGCCTCGAAGCGGGCGCGGGCCTCGGCGTACTGCCGCTCCCACTCCTCGCGCTGGGTGTCGTAGCCCGGCAGCCACTCCCCGGTTTCCGGGTCGAAGCCCTCGGGGTACTCGTAGTTGCCGGCCTCGTCGTAGGTGGCGGGCATGCCGTAGAGGGTCGGGTCGAAGTCGTCGCCGACGGCCTCGCCGACCGTGCCCTCGTTGGCCTGCTTCAGCGACAGCGAGATCCGCCGCCGGTCCAGG
>DATBBI010000351.1:0-2838 GCA_036271115.1 Trebonia sp. | reverse complement strand
GCACCTGGTGATCGAGGTGCGCAACGGCTTCAACCCGGACGCCGTGCTCGCCGAGCTGTACCGGCTCACGCCGATGGAGGAGACGTTCGGCATCAACAACGTCGCCCTCCTCGACGGCCAGCCGCGGGTGCTCGGCCTCCTTGAGCTGCTGACGATCTACGTCGACCACCGCCTCGAGGTCACGCGGCGGCGCAGCGAGTACCGCCGCCGCAAGCGCCAGGAGCGGCTGCACCTGGTCGACGGCATCATCGTCGCGCTGCTCAACATCGACGAGGTCATCCAGGTCATCAGGTCGAGCGACGACGCCGCCGCGGCCAAGAGCCGCCTGCAGCAGATCTTCGACCTGTCCGAGATCCAGGCGCAGTACATCCTGGACACGCCGCTGCGCCGCCTGACCAGGTACGACCGGCTGGAGCTCGAGCGCGAGCAGGAGACGCTCCGCCGCGAGATCGCCGAGCTCACCGAGATCCTGGAGGACGACGGCCGGCTCCGCGAGGTGGTCAGCGGCGAGATGGCCGAGCTGGCGAAGAAGTTCGGCACCCCGCGCCGCACGGTGCTGCTCGAGGGCGGCGACGAGGTGCGGGCCGCGGTCCCGCTCGAGGTAGCCGACGATCCGTGCGTCGTGGTGCTGTCCGCGACCGGCCTGCTGGCCCGTTTCCCCGCCTCGTCCGATGATCCAGAACGGACTCATGATGACTCCCCGGCCGCCACCGGTCGCGCCGCGCACGACATCGTGGCGTCGGCGGTCTCCGCGACCGCCCGCGGCACGATCGGCGTGGTGACGTCGGCGGGCCGGATGATCAGGCTCAGCGTGCTGGAGATCCCCTCGCTGCCGCCGAGCGACGTGGCCCCGTCGCTGGCCGGCGGCCACCCGGTCACGGAATTCGTGACCGCGCTGACGCCGGGGGAGAAGGTGCTGGCGCTCGCCAACCTGGACGCGGCGGACGCCGGGGTGGCACTCGGCACCGCCAGCGGCATCGTCAAGCGCGTGCTGCCCGAATACCCGGCCAACCGCGACGAGTTCGAGCTGATCACCCTCCGCCCCGACGACTCGGTCGTCGGGGCGGCCCAAATCTCAGGTGACGACGCCGAGCTCGTGTTCATCACCACCGACGCGCAGCTGCTGCGCTTCCCGGCCGTCGCGGTGCGCCCGCAGGGCCGTCCGGCCGGCGGCATGGCCGGCATCCGGCTGGACGCCGGCGCGTCGGTCGTCTGGTTCGGCGCGCTCGGCCCGGACGCGGCGTCCGCAGCCACGGACGCCGTCGTCGTGACGGTCGCGGGCCGGTCCGGGGCGCTGCCCGGCACGGGCGCGGCGAGCGTCAAGGTCACGCCGCTCGCCGAGTATCCGCCGAAGGGCCGCGCGACCGGCGGCGTCCGCTGTCAGCGCTTCCTCAAGGGCGAAGGCGGCCTGATCGCGGCTTGGGCCGGCCCCGGCCCGGCACTCGGCGCCACCGAAATGGGAGTCCCGGTGGACCTGACCGACCTCCAGGGCCGCCGCGACGGCTCAGGCACCCCCCTCACCCGCCAGCTAGCCCACATAGGCCCCGCCTTCCGCCCCCGCTAACCCGCACCCCCTTCCGCGCCCGCTAACCCCGCGGCCCCCCGCCTTCCGCAGACGGTAACCCGCGGCCCCCGTTCGTACCGGTAACCCCGCGGCCACCAGCCTCGCCGGTGAACCCACGGCTCCCGGTTCCGCGCCCGCTAACCCACGGCTCCCGGTTCCGCGCCCGCTAACCCACGGCCCCACCAGCCCCGCCGGTGAACCCACGGCTCCCCGTTGGGCGCCCGGTAATCTCGCGGCCCCCACCAGCCCCGGCGCCCACGATGGCCTGGCCGACCACACCAACCCCACCTCCACCAACGCCCCAACCCCACGACTCACATCAGCCGCTTCCGTTGACTTTGTAGACGTGGCGACCACTTTCCAGGGTGCTGAAACGATCAAATGTGGTCACGGCTTCTACAAAGTGCGCCCGCGTATGCAAAGTCGCCTGGCCTGACCCGCCCAGCCGCACACGGCGCCGCCCGAGCCCGGCCTCGCCTGTCGCACCAGTCACTCCTGCTCACTTTGCGCACCAGCTGACCACTTTCCGAGCCGGATGACCGGTCACAACTGGTCATATCGTGCGCAAAGTGCGCCCGCGTGCACAAAGCCGGGCTTGGGCGCCCCCGGGCCCAAGGTACGACTCGACCTCACCGGCCACGCCAGCCACTCCCGTTCGCTTTGTTGGCGTGGCGACCACTTCCGTGGTCGAGTGACCGGTCACAAGTGGTTACGGCACCAACAAAGCGGGCTGAGGCCAACGAAGCCCTCGGTCTGGCCGCAGCCAACGCCAATCACAGTGGTCCCGGTGGTCACGTCGTGCTCAGGTGGCGGAGAAGCCGCCGTCGACGTAGATCGTCTGGCCGGTGATGTAGTCGCTCGCGGCCGAGGCGAGGAACACTGCCACGCCCGCGAAGTCGGACGGCTCCCCGTTCCTGCCGATCATCGTCCGTGCCGCCAGGGCGGCGGAGCGCACCGGGTCGGATGACACCTCCACGGTGAGCGGAGTGGCCACGAACCCCGGGCACACCGAGTTCACGCACACGCCTGACGACGCCCACGCCTCCGACTGGGACCTGGTGAGCGCCGCGAGGCCGCCCTTCGTCGCGCCGTACCCGCCGCTGTTGCCGAACGCCCGCAGTGCCTGCTGCGAGGTCACGTTGATGATCCGGCCCCAGCCGCGCGCCGCCATCTCCGGGCCGAACCGCTGGCCGAGCAGGAACGGCGCGGTCAGGTTGACGGCGACCATCAGGTCCCAGTGCTCCTCCGACAGCGCGGGGAGCGGCGGGCGCAGG
>DATBBI010000350.1:0-3879 GCA_036271115.1 Trebonia sp. | reverse complement strand
GTCGTCCAGGGTGTGCACGCCCTCGGCGAACGTCGCCGTGCGGAACTCCGGGCGCGGGTCGCGGCCGGGTTTCTCCAGTTCCTTCAGGATGTCGCTGACCGTGGGCAGGCCGAACGCCTCGTCGGTGAACTCCGCCGGGCTTAGCGCGCGGAGCGTTGTGGTGTCACCGATGAGGGCGGCCACGCCGGTGCCGGTCTTCGCCAGGATGCGGCGGACCACCGGGTAGGACTCCGGGTGCACGCCGGACGCGTCGAGCGGGTCGTCACCGCCGCGGATGCGCAGGAAGCCCGCGCACTGCTCGAACGCCTTCGGGCCCAGCCGCGGCACGGTCATGAGCTGCTGGCGGGCGGTGAACGCGCCCGAGGCGTCGCGGTGCGCGACGATCGCTGCGGCCAGGCCGTCGGTGATGCCTGAGACGCGGGAGAGCAGCGGGCGGGACGCGGTGTTGACGTCCACCCCGACCGCGTTCACGCAGTCCTCGACGACCGCGTCCAGAGAGCGTTCCAGCTTGGAGCCGGTGACGTCGTGCTGGTACTGGCCGACGCCGATGGACTTGGGGTCGATCTTGACCAGTTCGGCCAGGGGGTCCTGGAGCCTGCGCGCGATGGATACCGCGCCTCGGAGTGAGACGTCTAGTTCCGGGAGCTCGCTGCTGGCGTAGGCGCTGGCGGAGTAGACGCTCGCGCCGGCCTCGGAGACGACGATCTTCGTGAGGTTCAGGCCGGGGTTGGCCGCGATGAGGTCCATCGCCAGCTTGTCGGTCTCCCGCGAGGCGGTGCCGTTGCCGATCGCGATCAGCTCGACGTGGTGCTCCGTGGCGAGGTGGGCGAGGATCGCCAGCGACTCGTCCCACTTGTGCTGCGGGACGTGCGGGTAGATCGTGTGCGTGGCGGTGACCTTGCCCGTCTGGTCGATCACGGCGACCTTGACGCCGGTGCGGAAGCCGGGGTCGAGGCCCATCGTGGCGCGCTGCCCGGCCGGCGCGGCGAGCAGCAGGTCCCTGAGGTTGGCGGCGAAGACGTCGACGGCCTCGGCTTCCGCCGCCTGCCACAGCCGCATCCGCAGGTCGATGCCGAGATGGACGAGGACGCGGGTGCGCCATGCCCACGTGACGCTGTCTAGCAGCCAGCGGTCGGCGGGGCGGCCCCGGTCGCGGACGGCGAAGCGCTCGGCGATGGGCTGCTCGTAGCTCTGGCCGCCGGCGTCGGCGTTCGGGTCCAGCGTGAGGTCGAGGATCTCTTCCTTCTCCGCGCGGAACATCGCCAGCACGCGGTGCGCCTTCAGCTTGCCGAACGGCTCGGCGAAGTCGAAGTAGTCCGAGTACTTCCTGCCCTCGTCCTCCTTGCCCTCCCGCACCTGGGCCCGCAGCACGCCCTGGGACCACATCCGCTCGCGCAGGGCGCCGATGAGGTCGGCGTCTTCGGCGAAGCGCTCGACGAGGATCGCGCGGGCGCCGTCCAGGGCTGCCTGGACGTCGGGGACGGTGTCGCTGAGGTAGTCGTTCGCCGCCGTGGCCGGGTCGTTGCCGGGCGCGGTGAGCAGCAGGTCCGCGAGGGGCTCCAGGCCGTTCTCGCGGGCGATCTGCGCCTTGGTCCTGCGCTTGGGCTTGTACGGCAGGTACAGGTCCTCGAGGCGGGCCTTGGTGTCGGCGGCGTTGATCCGTTCCGCGAGCTCGGCGGTGAGCTTTCCCTGCTCCGTGACCGAGGCCAGGATCGCGGCGCGCCGCTCGTCGAGCTCGCGCAGGTAGCGCAGGCGCTCCTCCAGCGTTCTGAGCTGGGCGTCGTCCAGCGTGCCGGTGGCTTCCTTGCGGTACCGCGCGATGAAAGGAACGGTGGCGCCGCCGTCGAGCAGCTGGACGGCGGCGGCGACCTGGCCGTCGCGGACGCCCAGTTCCGCGGCGATCCGCCCGATCACAGTGGTCTCAGTCACGGCTGCGAGCCTAGCGGGCGGTCGTCGCCAGGGGCCGGTGTCGCCGTGACCGTCGGTGTCACCGTGACCGTCGGTGTCACCGTGACCTGAGGCGCGGCAGCGGGCCGGTGGTCAGCCGCGGTATCGAGCCGGTGGCCGGGCCGAAGCGCAGCACGGCCCGCTCGCCGATCAGCTCATAGCCGAGCTGCGCGGCCTGCCGGTGCGGCCTGTTGCTGTCGGTGATCAGCACCACCTCGCTCGCCCGGCGGGCGAGTTCCGCATGGCTGACCGCGAGCGTGACCGCGACGGCGTAGCCGTTGTGCCGGTGTTCCGGCGGGGTGTACATCATCGTGATGCGCACCGTGCGCATCACCGGCCGGGTCACGGCCGCCATGGCGACCGGCTGGCCGCCCGCCTCCCAGAAGACCGCGCCGCCGTAGCCGAGCAGTTCATCGGCGCTGGCCTCCGGGACGCCGGTAAGCTGCCCAACTTCGGCGGAGAAGGCCGTCAGCCACGCCACGAGCAGGGGGCGGTCCGCCTCGGTGGCGGTGCGCAGCCGGCCCGTCGGGCCGGGACCGGTCTGGGGCGCCCGGGGCGCGCGGGGGGCCCGCGGCGCCTCGGCCAGCCGGTAGACCAGGGTGTGCCGGTGCACCCGGGTGGCGACCCCGGCCCGCTGGCTCCACGCCGCCGCGAACGCGTCGGCTGCCTCGGCTGACGCGTCCACGCCGCACACCGACCGCCCGGCCCTGGCCAGCGCCGCAGCGAGGGAGGCGGCTGTCTCCGGCGCCCGGCCCGCGATCAGCAGCGGCTCGGCGGGGTCATGCAGGAAGGCACCTCGCGTCCCGCCGCCGTCCGGCGGCTCCCACCAGCCGAACAGCGGTCCTGGACCGGTGGCCTCGGCCTCGCGGTCGTCCGGCTGCCCGGCGTCCGCGCCGTCCGGGCGCGCGTCGTGGTGGGCGTCGCCGACCGACTGCGCCGCCGCCAGCAGAAGCGTGTTCTCGGCCGCTCGTGAACTGAGGTAGCCGCCTGCCTCCGTCAGGAAACGGTCCAGGTCATGCGTGGTGCACCAGCCCATACGGTCAAGATCCCCGTCGTACGCTCATGCCGGGGGCCCCTCGGTCCGCCGACGTTCCGGGCAGAACAGAAAATGGTAGGAAAAGTAACATAATGCCATCAAGTATCGGGGCGGGTGGGGAGAACCATAAAGTTACCGACGAGTAGCCGCCGACTGCCCGCCATGCCATCCCGCCATGCTGCCACGCAGGGGCCGTCCGGCGCATGCGAATCACACCGAGTATTCCCTCTGAAAACAGGAATTCTGAGGCCTGAGATACCTCCGCAATAGCGGTGATTCCGTTTTGACGGAAGAAAAGCATCCTATACGCGTGCTTTTCTTTCGTGATCATGAAAAGCCAGGGGTTAATGTGGCGGGCGGGGCGCCGGACCGGCGCCGGTGGGCGCGGCTCCTGGGCGGCACGGGACGTGGCGGGCGGGGCGCCGGACCGGCGCCGGTGGGCGCGGCTCCGCGACGGACCGGCGCCCCGCGGACGCGGCTCCTGGGGCAGGGCGGGACGTGGCGGGACGGCCGGGCTGTGGGGCGCCACAGCCGGGTTCGGGGTGTGTCCGTGGGCTGCCACACATCACGCGACCTGGGCCGACGGATTGTTGACAATGAAAGCGCAGGTTACGTAGCCTCCGGGCATGCCCAGACCTACGCCGGGCGGCCCTCAGGCTGGGGAGCCCGCACGGACGCACGCGCTTGCCGCTCTCCGGCAGGCGATCTTGAGCGGGGACGTCGCCCCTGGTCAGCGACTTGTCGAAGAAGAGCTGGCCGCGATGCTCGGGGTAACGCGGCAGAGCCTGCGGGCCGCGCTGCTCGACCTTACCGCCGAAGGCCTCGTCGAGCGCATCCCCAACAGGGGCGCCCGCGTCCGGGTGGTCAGCACCGCCGAGGCGGTCGCCATCACCGAA
>DATBBI010000349.1:0-4004 GCA_036271115.1 Trebonia sp. | reverse complement strand
TCTGCGTGCACGGCTACCGGCACCCGGAGCACGAGTCGCGGCTCGGCGAGATCGCCCGCGAGATCGGCTTCACCCAGGTCAGCGAGTCGCACGCGACCAGCCCGCTGATGCGCCTTGTGTCCAGGGGCGACACCACCGTGGTGGACGCCTACCTGTCCCCGGTGCTGCGCAGGTACGTCGACGAGGTGGCGGCCGAGCTGTCTGGTGTCCGGCTGCTGTTCATGCAGTCCAACGGCGGGCTGACCGACGCGGCGAGCTTCCGCGGCAAGGACTCCATCCTGTCCGGGCCCGCGGGCGGCATCGTGGGCATGGCCCGCACCGCCGGCGCGGCCGGCTTCGGCCGGGTGATCGGCTTCGACATGGGCGGCACGTCGACCGACGTCTCGCACTACGCCGGCGAGTTCGAGCGGCAGTACGAGACCGAGGTCGCCGGGGTGCGGATGCGCGCGCCGATGCTGTCCATCCACACGGTCGCGGCGGGCGGCGGGTCGATCCTGCACTTCGACGGCGGCCGTTACCAGGCGGGCCCCGACTCGGCGGGCGCCGATCCCGGGCCTGCCTGCTACGGCCGCGGCGGGCCGCTGACGGTCACCGACGCCAACGTGCTGCTCGGCCGGGTCCAGCCGGGGCACTTTCCCCGGGTGTTCGGCGCCAGCGGGGACGAGCCGCTGGACCCGGCGGTGACCGGCCGCCTGTTCGGCGAGCTCGCCGCGGTTATCGCGGCCGAGACCGGCGACGATCGCGGGCCTGAGCAGGTGGCAGCCGGCTTCCTGGAGATCGCGACGGCGAACATGGCGAACGCGATCAAGAAGATCTCGGTGCAGCGCGGCTACGACGTCACCAGGTACGTGCTGTCCACGTTCGGCGGCGCCGGCGGCCAGCATGCCTGCGCGGTCGCCGACGCCCTCGGCATGACGAGCGTGCTCATCCACCCGCTCGCGGGCGTGCTCGCCGCGTACGGGATCGGCCTGGCGGACGTGCTCGCGATGCGCGAGCAGGCCGTCGAGGCGCGCCTCGACGCCGGCCTCGCCGGCCGGCTGCCGGACAGCGTGCTCGGCCCGCTCGAGGAGTCGGCCCGCGCCGAGCTGACCGCGCACGGCGTCGACCCGGCGACGGTCCGCGTGACCCGCCGCGCCCACCTGCGCTATGACGGCACGGACACCTCGCTCGCCGTCCCCTATGGCCCGGCAGGGGAGATGACGGCGGCCTTCGAGCAGGCCTACCGCCGCCAGTTCTCCTTCCTGATGCGCGGCAAGCCGATCGTGGTGGAAGCCGTCTCCGTGGAAGCCGCCAGCGCCCCCGCCGATCCCCAACCTCAACCCCGCCAACCCCAAAAGTCTCATCAATCACTCCAGGCTCAGCAGGAACACGTGCGGATGTTCACCGCGGGGGAGTGGGTCACCGTCCCGCTATTTCTCCGGGCGGCGCTGCGCGCCGGGCAAACAGTAGACGGCCCGGCGATCATCGCCGAGGAACTGGCCACGACCGTGGTCGAGCCAGGCTGGCGGGCGGCGGTGACGGACCGGCTGGACCTGCTGCTCACCCGGGTGGCCCCCCGCCCGGGCGCGGCCCGGGCCAGCACCGAGGCGGACCCGGTGCTGCTCGAGGTGTTCAGCAACCTGTTCATGTCCGTTGCCGAGCAGATGGGCGTGCGCCTGCAGTCCACCGCCCACTCGGTCAACATCAAGGAGCGGCTCGACTTCTCCTGCGCGATCTTCGACGCCGACGGCGGCCTGATCGCCAACGCCCCGCACATCCCGGTGCACCTGGGCTCAATGGGGGAGTCGATCAAGATGGTGATCAGCCGGAACAAGGGCCGCATGAAGCCGGGCGACGTCTACGTCCTCAACGACCCTTACCACGGCGGCACGCACCTCCCCGACGTCACCGTGGTCACCCCCGTCTTCGCCCCACCCTCCTCGCCCTCGTCCCCAACGGGGTCGATGGTCCATCGTCCCCCTAAGAAGGTGGTCGATGGACCATCGACCACCTTCCCCGAGGCGCCACAGCAGCCCGAGATCTGGTTCTACGTCGCCTCGCGGGGACATCACGCGGAGATCGGCGGGGTCTCGCCCGGCTCGATGCCGGCGAACAGCACGCGGATCGAGGAAGAAGGCGTGCTGATCGACAACTGGCTGCTGGTCGAGGACGGCGAGTTCCGCGAGGCGCAGACGCTGGCGCTGCTGACAGGCGCGGAGTACCCGTCGCGCGACCCGGAGACCAACCTCGCCGACCTGCGCGCCCAGATCGCGGCGAACGAGAAGGGCGCCGAGGAGCTGCGCCGGATGGTCGGCGAGTTCGGCCTCGACGTCGTCCGCGCCTACATGGCGCACGTGCAGGAGAACGCCGCGGAAGCCGTCAGGGAGGTGATCACCGCGCTGCGCGACGGCGAGTTCAGCTACGAGATGGACAACGGCGCGCGGATCCAGGTGCGGGTGACCGTCGACCACGACAGGCGCACGGCCACGATCGACTTCACCGGCACGTCAGCGCAGCTCCCGGACAACTTCAACGCCCCGTCGAGCGTGGCCATGGCGGCCGTGCTCTACGTGTTCCGGACCCTGGTCGCCAAGGAGATCCCGCTGAACGCCGGCTGCCTGCAGCCGCTGAACGTGATCATCCCGCCGGGCACGATGCTGTCGCCCGCGTACCCGGCCGCGGTCGCGGCCGGCAACGTGGAGACCAGCCAGGCGGTCACCGGTGCCCTGTACGCCGCCCTCGGGAACATGGCCGAGGGATCGGGGACGATGAACAACGTGACGTTCGGCAACGAGCGGTACCAGTACTACGAGACGGTCGCGAGCGGCTCAGGGGCCGGCGAGGGCTTCGACGGCACCGACGTCGTGCAGACGAAGATGACGAACTCCCGGCTGACCGACCCCGAGGTGCTCGAGTGGCGGTACCCGGTCCGGCTCGAGTCCTACGCGATCCGGCGCGGCAGCGGCGGACCCGGTCGCTGGCATGGCGGCGCCGGCGGCACCCGCCGGATCAGGTTCCTTGAGCCGATGACCGTCACCACGCTCAGCGGCCATCGCCGGGTGCCCGCATTCGGCCTGGCCGGCGGCGCCCCCGGCGCGCTCGGCCGCCACTGGGTGGAACGCGCGGACGGCTCGGTCACGGAGATGCGCGCCTGCGACAGCGTGAAGCTCGAGCCCGGCGACACCTTCGTCCTGGAAACCCCCGGCGGGGGCGGCTTCGGCCCGGCTTCGCGAAGCCCAACCGCCTAAGTGTGTGATTCCGAGGGATATGCCCCCGGAATAACACATCTAGCGCACCCACGGGGGTGATAACAGCAAGAAGCGGCTGCAGCCGTCAGTTCACAGCTAGAGGCCATCACCCCATGGCTCGACTGATAACAGCAAGAAGCGGGACGCCGGGGAGTCAGCCGCGTACGTTCGGGATAATCCTCAACGGTCGCCGAGATCGCCGAGGCCGTTCAGGTCGTCGTCGCTCAGGCCCGTCGCGAGTTCGCGCAGCGCCGCCTCGAGGGCGGCCTCGTCGTCCCCGGCCGCGTCGAGCACGTCCATCAGGGCGTGCAGCACCAGGTGCCGGTCTTCGCCGCCGTCGAGGAGCCGCTGCGCGGCGTCCCAGAGCGCGGGCGGGGCGCCGCGCCACAGCCGGTCGGCGATCGCCAGGTGCCTGTCGATGTGCCGGCCGACGCCGGCCGCGCTCGGGCTGCCGGTCCTCGTGTCGTGGTCAGCGGCGAGCAGCAGCCGCCGGTCGGCCGGGTTGGCCGGATCGAGCTTCGACAGGTCGACGCCGCCGTGCTTGCCCTCGAGCACCGGGAAGGCGAAGGCGCGGCGCGGCAGCGCCTCCAGGTCGGAGTCGGGCAGCAGCCTGGCGACCAGCTTCTCGTCCAGGCCGAACTCGGCGGGGTCCCGGTAGATCCGGGAGAACGTGCTCATCGAGTCGAAGACGGTGTCCAGCGTCTGCCCGATGGCCCCCTCGGTCAGGCCGCGCTTGTGCCCGGCCCAGCGGACCCAGGCGGCGAGCACGTGCGGCAT
>DATBBI010000348.1:0-12583 GCA_036271115.1 Trebonia sp. | reverse complement strand
CAGGTGCACGTGGAAGTCGATCGCCCGCATCCCGTCATCGTACGGCGAGACGGGATGCGGGCGCCGGCAGGTTCGCTAGTGCTCGTGGATGATGACGCCGCGGATGTTGCGGCCGGCCATCATGTCCTCGTAGCCCCGGTTCACCTCGTCGAGCGTGTATGTCCTGGTGACCAGCTCGTCCAGCTTCAGCTTGCCGGCCCGGTACAGTTCGAGCATCCGGGGAATGTCGTCGAACGGGTTGCCGCTGCCCATCAGCGCGCCGTGCAGCCGCTTCTCGAACGCCGTCAGTTCGAAGCCGTTGACGTGCACGACCTTCGTCGCCAGGCCGCCGCCCATCGACGTCAGGACCACGGTGCCGCGCTTGCGGATCGCGGCGAACGCGTCGGAGACGACCTGCTCGGTCGCCACGCCCACCGTGATCAGCGCCTGGTCCGCGCCGACGCCCCAGGTCAGCTGCTGCGCCAGCTCGTGCGCCTCCTCGGCGGACGCCACGGCGTGCGTCGCGCCCAGCGAGAGCGCAGTGGTCCGCTTGAACTCCACCGGGTCGACCGCGATGACGTACCGCGCCCCGGCGTGCGCGGCGCCCTGCACGGCGTTGATGCCGACGCCGCCGATGCCGTAGATGATCGTGGTGTCACCGGGGCGGACATCGCCCGCGTTCACCGCCGTGCCGTAGCCGGTGGGCACGCCGCAGCCGACCAGCACCACGACGTCGAGCGGCAGGTCGTCCTCGATCTTCACCGCGGACGCCTCGGATATCACGGCGTACTGCGAGAACGTGCCGAGCAGGCACATCTGCCCGAAGTCCGTCGATCCCTCGTGGTAGCGGTAGGTGCCGTCGGGCAGGGAGTTGTCCGCCAGGAACCGGCCCAGGTCGCACAGGTTGGTCTGGCCGCGGGAGCAGAACCGGCAGTGCCCGCAGACCGGCAGCCACGACGTGACCACGTGGTCGCCGACCGCCAGCCTGGTGACACCCGGGCCTACCTTCTCCACGATCCCGGCGCCCTCGTGCCCGCCGACGATCGGGTACCTGACCGGGATGTCGCCGGTGCGCAGGTGGTCATCGGAGTGGCACAGACCGGAGGCGACGAACCGGACCAGGACCTCATTGGCCTTCGGCTCGTCCAGGTCGAGTTCGACGACCTCGAAGTCCTTGCCCACGTCCCTGAGCACCGCTGCTCGTGTCTTCATGCGGACCTGCCTTTTCCCGGTGAGATCGTAGTTTGCCAGTCATCATCCGCCCCGCCTGACGGCCCGGTCAATGGTGCCCAAACCTCATGACGTGGGCCCTTATCTGTGGCGCGGCGGGTGCCACACCCGCACGGTCAGCGTCGTGCCCGCCTTGACGTGCGAGCCCGCGGCGAGGGACTGGCTGACCACGAGCCCCTCCACCGGCATCGGATCCTGGGTCAGCCGGACCACCGCCAGCCGCAACCCAGCCATCGTGACCACGTCGCGGCACGGCTGGTAGAACAGCCCCCGCACGTCGGGCACCGTCCGGCGGCGCGGCGGCGGGGCAGGCCGGGGCCTCAGCCAGTCGGACAGGGCCATCGCGGCGCCGCTCAGCATGGCGCCGAAGCGGCCGCGCAGCAGGAAAAAGGCATCGGCTCCGTACATCACCGAGGCAGCGGAACCGCCGAAGTCGGCGGAGCCGCGCAGCCCGCGCTCCTGGTGCAGCCCGGTCTCCTCGTCGTACTCGCGCCGCCGGCCAGGATCGCTGAGCACCAGCCAGGCCGCCTCGATCGACTGGCTGGCCCGCGCGGCCGCGGACAGCACGGGGGAGGGGGCGCCGTTCAGCAGCTCGGCACGCAGCTGCTGCTTGCGGCTCTCGTACGCCTGCCGCAGCGTGTCACCCGACGCGCCTGTCGGCACGCCGAGGACGTCGTACCACGTGATCCCGTCGGCCACCCAGTGAGCCTAAGCCAGCGGGAAACCCGCAGGCGCACCAGCTCCACCTCGCGCCTGTCAAGCTTTATTGCGTCGCGCAACCATCGCTAGCTAAGGTCATGGAATGCTACCTTTCCGGACATCGAACAGGCGGTTCGCCGCCGTGCTTGGCATAACCTGCGGCGTTGTAGCGATCGCCGCCTGCAGCTCGTCGGGCAGCTCCTCGAGTAGCACGCCAACATCGGCCGCGACGAGCGCGTCGGCCTCCGCGACGCCAACCGGCTCAGGCCCGGTCGACGTGCTATACGCCGGCTCGCTGGTCGGCATCATGCAGAACCAGATCGGCCCGGCCTTCCAGAAGGCGACCGGCTACAGCGTCAGCGGCATCTCCGCCGGATCCAAGGACCTGGCGTCCGAGATCAAGGGCAAGGTGCACGTGGGCGACGTGTTCATCAGCGCCAGCCCGAAGGTGAACGCCTCGCTGGAGGGCGCGAAGAACGGCGACTGGGTGAACTGGTACCTCACGTTCGCCTCGTCGCAGCTCGTCCTCGGCTACAACGCGAACAGCAAGTTCGCCAACGACATCAAGACCAAGCCCTGGTATGAGGTGGTCACCGAGCCGGGGATCCGCGTCGGGTTCACCGACCCGGCGACCGACCCCAAGGGCGAGCTGGTCGCGGAGGCGCTGGCGGACACCGCCAAGAGCAAGAACCTGCCGGCGCTGAACACCCTGGCCGCCGACAAGTCCGACGTCTTCCCCGAGGAGACGCTGGTCGGCCGGCTTCAGTCGGGGCAGCTCGACGCCGCCTTCTTCTACACGATCGAGTCGAACGCGGCGAAGATCCCGACCGTGCCGCTCACCGGCACCGACCTCAAGGCCAAGTACACGATCACCATCCTGAACAACGCGCCGCACGAGGCCGGGGCCGAGGCCTTCGTCTCCTACCTGCTCGGCCCTGACGGACTGGCTACCCTCAGCGAGGACGGCTTCAAGCTAGTAACGCCGCCCACGCTGTCCGGGTCGGGCCTGCCGTCGAGCCTGCAGAGCCTCACGTCCTGAGCCGTCCGCCATGTGCGGTAGTTCTTAGTAGTGCGATATCGAGCGTCCCGCAGCCCGCTCACCTGGCTGGGCGGGCTGCTGGCGCTGTACCTGGCCGTTCCGCTTGTCGCCTTCGTCATCCGGCTCGCTGAGCCAGGCGACCGTGGCTTCGAGACCCCTGGCCTGTGGCCGGCGCTGTGGACCTCGGTCGAGAGCGCCACCATCTCCCTGGCTCTGGTGACGCTATTCGGCATCCCCATGGCGCTCTGGATGGCCCGGTCCCACGGCCCCATCGCCAGGGTGACCGGCATACTCGTCCTGCTGCCGCTCGCGCTGCCGCCGGTGATGAGCGGCCTCGTGCTGATCTACTTGGTCGGCCCCTACACCTTCCTCGGCCAGCTGTTCAACGGCGGGCTCACCGAGTCCGTGCCCGGCGTGGTCATCGCGCAGACGTTCGTCGCCGGCCCGTTCCTGATCATCGCGGCGCGGTCCGCGTTCGCCAGCATCGACCCGGCGCTCGACGACCTCGCGGCGAGCCTCGGGCACCGCCCCGCGGCCCGCTTCTGGCTGGTCTGGATACGGCTCGCCGCCCCCGGCATTCGCGCCGGGATGCTGATGACCTGGCTGCGCGCGATCGGCGAGTACGGCGCGACCGTGCTGCTCGCCTACCATCCCTTCACGCTGCCCGTGTTCACCTACGTGCAGTTTTCCGCCACCGGCATCCCGACCACCCAGGCGCCGACCGCGCTCGCGCTGGGCGCCGCCGTGGTCGTGCTGGCCATCGCCGAGACCCGGCTGCCGCACCGGAGGCATGCCGCTACGCTGCCCAGCCAGGTCCACCCGCCGCACACCACGCCCACCAGCGTCAGCTTCGACCTCGACGTCACGGTCGGCACGTTCCGGCTGCGCGTGGCGCACCAAGCGGCCAGCCACCGGATCGCCATCCTCGGCCCGTCAGGCGCCGGCAAGTCCATCACGCTGCGCGCCATCGCGGGATTCCTCGGCCCCGCCGCAGGAACAGTCCGCTTCAACACCGACCTCGTCTCCCGCGTCCCTGTCGAGGCGCGCCGCCTCGGCTACGTCCCGCAAGGCCTGGCCCTGTTCCCCGACCGCACCGTCTGGCAGCAGGTGCTCTTCGCGACCGGCGCCGACCCGGCGCTCGGCGCGTGGTGGTTGCGCACGCTGCACCTCGAGGATCTGCGGGACCGGCTTCCCGGCCAGATTTCCGGCGGCCAGCGGCAGCGCGTAGCGCTGGCCAGGGCGCTCGCGCACCAGCCGCGGCTGGTGCTGCTCGACGAGCCGTTCAACGCTCTCGACGCCCCGGTGCGCGACGAACTGCGGCGCGAGCTGCGCCGGCTGCAAGCGCAAACAGGCCTGTCCACTGTGCTCGTCACCCACGACCCCGAGGAAGCCGCCCTGCTCGCCGACGAGATCCTCGTTATCGACGAGGGCAGGCTGCTGCAGGCAGGGCCGCGCGCCGAGGTGTTCAACCGCCCCGCCTCGCCGCAGGTCGCGCGGCTGCTCGGGATCCCCAACCTGGGCTCGGGCACGGTCGTGGAGCCCGGCGCCATCAGCGTCGGCACGCTCCGGATCTCCGCGCCAACCGGCGACCATGCGCTCGGCAGCGAGATCCTGTGGACCATCCGCCCGGACCACATCACGCTCACCGACCGCGACGGCTACCCCTGCACAGTCGAGGACGTCGCCGACATCGGCACCATGACCACGCTCACCGTCCGGCTGGCAAGCGGCCCAGGCGCCCCGGAACTCCGCATCCGCACCACGGCCCAGGTCACCTTGGAACCAGGCGACCCTTGCCTCATCCGCCTCGACCCCGCCGACATCACCCTGTGGCCCGCCGCCCCTTCCCGCTCCGGCCAGCTGACCCTCTCCGCCGCCGAAGATTAACAGCTCCATCCCGAACGGGCCGCAACCAGGACCCATGCGCCAGCGTCCTAGAGGCAGCATGCCGGGCTTCTCGCCACAGGGGGATCGATGACCTCGGTAACTCGTCTCTGCACACTGGTCGCGATGGCCGCGATGGGCGTACTCGCCGCCGGATGCGCGAGCCAGGGCTCCGCGGGTTCTACTGTCCCGCCCGCCAGTCACAGCGCGCCGGCATCCGCCAGCCACGTGGCCGCGAGCGAGCAGGCCACCACGGCCACCGCAGTGGCTTCCGCCTCCCCGGTCCAGGCGACGGCCACGCCTTCCGTGACCAGCACCGCCGGTTCCGTGGCGTCCGGCGCCGACGTGTACCTCGCAGAGAGCCAGGACGTGAGAGGGACGACCGCGCACGCGCCGGGCTGCCAGTCCGGCTGCCCGCTGTCGGGCGACGGCACGACGGTGCTGTGGGATATGACCTGGCCGACGTGGACCGGCGGCCAGGCCGTGGGCACGGGCACCGAGAAGATCGACGGCTGCGACCCCAACTGCGCCGCGGGCTGACCGGCGCCAGCGCCCCCACCAACCCCTGGGGCTTCACCCAAGTCAAGGCCGAAGCCACCCAGTCCTGCGCCTGACCCGCCAGATCAGCCCTTCGCCCGAGAGGCAGGGCGCGTTAGGCGCTGATAACAGCAAGAAGCGGCGGAGCCGCGGCAGTTACCACGGGCCCGTTCGGGATAAAACTGCTACCCCTCAGCGGCGGAGACCGTCAGCTTCGTGCTGTGGTAAGCGGCGCGGCAGGCCAGTTCGGGGCTGTAGCGGTCGATGATCTGCCGGACGCGGCGGGCCGCCAGCGGGCCGAGCAGGTCGTAGCAGGCGATGAACAGCTCACGGGCCGCGGCGCGCGGCCAGGCCGGCGGCAGCAGCTCGTCGGGCAGGTCAGGGTCCATGGCGGGGAACGCGCGCCACTCGTCCATCACCCGGGTGCGGGCGACGAGGGCCTCCATCGGGGTGATCTCGCCAGCCTCGGTCTGGTCCCGCAGCAGGCTTGCGAACGCGATGAACTCCTCGTACCGCTTCCGCAGCCCTGCCAGGTCCCAGGCGCGGGCGGGAATCTCCGACGCCTCACCGCCCGACGGCACCGCGGAGGCGCGGAAGGCGGTCGCGGTGCTGATCCCCAGTTCCTTCAGCCTCGCCATCACGTCGCTGGCATGGTCCCGCGGCGCGACCCACATGCCGTCGTACAGCGGCGCGAAGCCGAGCCAGCGCAGCGCCTTGCGCAGCTCGTCGCGGACCGCCCGGTGGTCCTCGGGGATGGAGAACGCGACAAGCGACCACTGCCCGTCCCACGGCGCGGCGCTGCCGCCGAAGGAGAAGATGCGCCGCGCGCCGTCGTCGAGCACGTCGGCGGCACGCGGGCTGAGCCGGACGAACGTCCGCCGCCCGGCCCGCGACGTCACCAAGAGCCCGTTGCGGGTCAGCCGGGACAGCGCGGCCCGCGCGGCCGAGTCGCTGACGCCGAACTCGGCGAGCAGCGCGACGATCACGGCCGACGGCAGCGGCTCCGTCCGCTGCCACCAGTAGTCGCCGAGCAGCGTGAGCAGCAGCCGGGGCGGCCGCTGCGCAACCGGGCCGGGCGCCGTCCACGGCTGGGGTACGTCGTCCTCGAAATCGCTGAGGTACGCGGATGCGCTAGTCACTGGGAACTCACTGAACGAGGATAACTTCGGGGGTTCCGCGCCGAGGAATCGGAAGCAGTTATGCCACAGGATGTCCTGTAGCTCAGCGTCCGAAAGCCCCATCGAGCGCAGGGTCTTGGCGATCGGCTCCTCCCGGGTCATCGCCGGGAAGTCGGAGCCGACCAGCAGCCGGTCGGTGCCGAGCATGTCGGCGAGATACCTGATCGCGCGCCGGTCGAAGACCAGCGAGTCGTAGTAGAAGCGGCGGGCCAGCTCGATCGGCGAGTGCTCGGCGAACCACGGCTTGGCCTCGGGACGCATCGATTCGGGCGCCGCCGGCTCCTCGTTCCAGGTGCGGCCCCAGAACCACTGGGCGCGGGTCAGCACCAGCGGGAACCCGCCGCCCGCGTGGCTGAACGAGATCCGCAGGCCCGGGTACTTCTCCGCGACCCCGCCGGTGATGATCGCCGCCGCGCCGAGCGTGGCCTCCGCGCCGACGCCGAACGTCGCGACCGCGGCGCCGGGCAGCCGGTCAGACGGCACCGGCATGCCGTGCACGAAGACGGCCGCGCCGAGCCGGTCGGCCTCCGCCCAGAACCCGTCGAACTCGGGTTCGTGCAGCGACTTCCCGTTGATGTTGGAGGCGATCTCGACGCCGGCCAGGCCAGCCTTCACGACCTCGGTCAGCTCGGCGGCCGCCATGTCCGGGTCCTGCAGCGGCAGGGTGCCGAGGCCGTAGAAACGGGTAGGAAAGGCGGCGACCAGGCCCGCGATGTACTCGTTGGTGACCCGGCCCAGCTCCCGGCCGACGTCGGCGCGGGCCCGGTAGTTAAGCAGCGCGGGGAACGGCGAGAGCACCTCGGCGTCGAGCCCGCTCGTCGCCGACGCCTCAAGCCGCCGCTCCGCGTCGAACCAGACCGCCTTGGCGGGGAACCGCATCTGGCCGTTGATGAGGAACTTTCCGCCGTCAACGGCCGGGTTCGGCTCGGTCGACGGCCAGCCGCCCGGGTCGCACCCGGCGGGCGCCGGGCCGAAGTCGGGCGGGAAGATGTGCGCGTGCGAGTCGATGATCGGCATGAGATTTCTCCCTGTTACCGGCTGGGGTTACCGGCCGGGCATGACCGCGACGTGGATGCCCTCTTCGCCGGGCACCTCCCCGGCCAGCAGCTTGATCGCGTGCTCGACGTCGTCTAGGCCGTACTTGTGCGTCTGCATCTTGTGCAGCGGGAACTTGCCGGACTCGATCAGCTTGATCGCGTTCTCGTAGCCAGCCGCGTCGACGGAGAACGCGCCCTTCATGGTGATCGCCTTGTTGATGAGCATGTCGGTGACCAGCTCGATGGGCTTGTGGCCCTTCAGCCCCGCCAGCACGATCGTGCCGCCCCAGCGGACCGCCTCGATCGCGTCCCTGACCGGCTGCTGGGCCATCGGGGTGAGGTCGAGCACCACGTCGGCGCCGTCGCCGCCGGTCAGCTCGCGGACCCGCTCGACGGTGTTCTCCTCTTCCACGTTGATCACGGCGTCCGCGCCGAACTCCTTCGCCAGCTCCAGCTTCTTCGCGTCGCGGGTCAGGCCGGTGGCGATGATCGTGCCCGCGCCAACGTACCGGGAGGCAAGGATGGCGGCGAGGCCGCGCTGGCCGGCGCCCATGACGAGCACGTTCGTGCCGAGGTGCACGCCGCCGTACTCCAGCGCCCAGCGCACGCCGGCGCCGAGGGGGTTGTACATGACGGCGATCTCGGCGGGGATGTCGCTGCGCATCGGGTGCACGATCGAGTTGGGGTGCAGGTCGATGTACTCGGCGTAGCCGCCGGTCAGCCGGCCCTGGCGCGCCGGCGGGTTGCCGCCGCCGTGGCTGCCGATCCTGTTGCGGCAGTTCATGTAGTTGCCTGCCAGGCACCGGGCGCAGGACCGGCAGGGGATGAGGATCTCCACCGCGACGCGGTCGCCGGCCTGCACGCCCCAGCGGGCGGCGGTCTCGTCGGTGATCTCCTCGATGATGCCGAGCGGCTCGTGGCCGGGGATCATCGGCAGCCCGCGGGTGCCCATGGCGCCCTTGTACTGCTCGACGTCGCTGCCGCAGATGCCGCAGGCCTCCACGCGCAGCAGTGCGCCAGTGTCGCCGCCGAGCACCGGGCGGGGGTACTCGCGCATCTCCATCTGCCGGGGGCCGGTCTGCACCACGGCGCGAACCATGTCAGCCAAGGGACGTACCTTTCTGGCCGCGTTGGGTCTGTCGTTGGGTCTGGCAACAGCGGCGGGCCGGGGGATTCCGGCGCTGGTCATAACCGGTTCCCCAGTCCCGCGGATCACGATATATGACACTTGGCGCGACGAGAAGCGCGTGATATGAAATCTAATGTCAAGACAGCCGTGCGGGGCCTCGTCATGAGTATGGACACAAAATTTCCGGCTGCTAACAGTTACGGTCGCTAACGATCGCTCCTATCCGGAGGCACCACATGAAGACCAGGGCGGCGGTGCTGCGCAAGGCGGGCACGCCGTGGGAGATAACGGAGCTTGAGCTGGACCCGCCCAAGGCGAACGAGGTGCTGATCCAGATGGAGGCGGCCGGCCTGTGCCACTCCGACGAGCACATCCGCTCGCGCGGCATGGCGCGGCTGCCGCTGGTCGGCGGGCATGAGGGCGCTGGCGTGGTGGTGGAGGCCGGCCCCGGTGTGACCAGGGTGAAGGTCGGCGACCGGGTCTCTTGCTCCTATATCCCGGTCTGCGGCAAGTGCCGCTATTGCTCCACCGGCAAGCAGAACCTGTGCGACGCCGGCAAGTGGGCCGGCGTCGGCTGCCTGCAGGACGAGACGTTCCGGTTCCACCAGAACGGCGAGGATTTCGGCGGCATGTGCGTGGTCGGCTCGTTCGCCGAGTACTCGGTGCTGTCGGAGTGGTCCTGCGTGAAGATCGAGGACTACGTCCCGATGGAGCTCGCGGCGCTGGTGAGCTGCGGCGTGACGACCGGGTTCTGCTCGGCGGTGTACGCCGGCGACGTGCGGGTGGGCGACGTCGTGGTGGTCTTCGGCACCGGCGGCGTCGGCATGAACGCCGTGCAGGGCGCCGCGTGGGCCGGCGCCAAGCACGTGTTCGCCATCGACCCGAACGAGTGGAAGCAGCAGCAGGCCCTGCAGTTCGGCGCGACGCACGCGTTCGGCGACCCGGTCAAGGCGAAGGACGTGCTCATCGACCTAACCCGCGGCCAGCTCGCCGACAAGGTGATCTGCACCGTGGGCGAGATGGACAACGACGTGGTCAAGGCCGCCGTGGACATGACGGGCAAGGCAGGCACGATCGTGATCACCGGCGTCGGGTACTACGAGATGGTGCTGCCCGGCGGCATCCTGATCGGGTACCACAGGAAGATGCAGGGCTCGCTGTTCGGCGGCGCCAACCCGCTGTATGACATCCCGATGATCCTCAGCCTGTGGCACGAGGGGCACATCAAACTCAGCGAGCTCATTACCAGGACCTATACGCTCGACGAAATTAATGAGGGGTATCAGGACCTTATGGATGGCAAGAACATCCGTGGCGTTGTCGTCCACCAGCACTAGATAATTAGCCGCGGTAGTTAGGCAAGGAAAGGTCGAAGCCCCATGCCGAACGCGATCCTCGACCCGACCGGGTCCGTCAAGAGCAAGGCCGCCACGGCGGCCGCCCCGCGGGCCCGCCGCCCGGCCAGCCTCAACGGCGCCCGGGTAGGCCTGCTCATCAACACCAAGCAGAACGCGCGCCCGTTCCTCGAGGAGGTCGGCCGGCTGCTGACGGAGAAGTACGACGTCACGCTCACCGAGCGGACGAAGGTCAACTTCGCGGTGCCCGAGCCGGACGAGGTCATCAAGGAACTGGTAGCCGATAACGACGTGGTCATCACCGGCGTGGGTGACTGCGGCTCGTGCAGCGCGGCCGCCGCGGCCGACGGCGTCGTGCTCGAGGCGGCCGGCGTGCCGGTGGCCGCGATCATCACCGAGTCGTTCATCCCTACCGCCGACGCGATGGCCGCGCTGCGCGGCGCGCCCGGCTACCCGTACGCCACGACGGCGCACCCGGTCGCCGTGCTGACCGAGGACAAGGTCAAGGAGCGCGCGGCGCAGGTGATCGACGACGTGGTCGCCCTGCTCACCGACTCATCGGGCAAGAATGACTGACGAGGCGCCGGAGGGTTCTGGGGCTCTGGGGGCGCCGGAGGCGCCCGACCCCGATGAAGCGCAGCGCGCGATCGAGTACTGCTACGACCAGGGCTGGTCCGACGGCCTGCCGCTGGTCCCGGTGTCCAAGCCGCTGCTCGACCGCTTCCTGGCCACCACGGACAAGGAGCCGGACGAGATCATCGGCTCCCTTGAGCAGGTCGGCCGGGACGTCGACGTCCGCACCGCCGCGATCAACGCGGCCATGGCCGGCTGCAAGCCTGAGTACTTCCCTGTCGTCCTGGCGGCGTTCGACGCGCTGATGCGCGAGCGCGCCGCGCGCGGCGGCGGCTTCCAGTCCACCAGCGGGCCCGCGCCGCTGATCGTGGTCAACGGGCCGATACGCCAGGAGCTGGGATTCAACACCGCCGGCGGCGCGTTCGGCCCCGGGTTCCGGCCGAACATGACGATCCCGCGCGCCATCGGCCTTATCGTCCGCAACGCGTTCGGCATCCACCCGCACGTGCTCGAGCAGGCCACCCAGGGTGTGCCCGGCCGGTGGTCGATCTGCGTCGCGGAGAACGAGGAAGAGTCACCCTGGGAGCCGTTCGCCGAGAACGGCGGCGCGGGTGGCGGCGTCTCGGCCGTGTCCGCCACGCTCACCCGCACCATGGAATTCGTGGACAACAGGCACACCCCGAACCATGAGGACGTGCTGCGCGACTTCCAGGACACGATCTCGCGGATCGGCTCACAGATCTTCCCGCTGTCGTCCGTCGCCCTCGTGCTGTGCCCCGAGCACGCCCAGATGTTCGCCGCCGCCGGCCTGTCCAAGGCCGACGTGCAGAACTGGCTCATCGAGCGGTCCGGCCGCACCGGCGCCGAGCTCACCAGCATGGGCAAGGCCGAGGTCAACAGGAAGGGCTTCCGCGGCGAGTACGAGGGCGACGACACCTTCCACAGATTCCTCGCGGGGCCAACATCGATCCCGGTCATCGTCGCCGGAGCGAAAAACGCCGCCATCTCCATGGTGGTGCGGATTTTCGGCGAATGGTCCGGTACAGCAGTGCCGGTAGTGGAGAAGAAATGAATTATTCGGAACGTACCGCTGCTCTCGCCTCGACGCTCGAGGCCGACGGATATCACCTGGCGATCGAGGAGCTGGATTCCCGCCTCGCGGTCACGATCACCGCCGGGCCGGACGCCTGCGAGGACTGCCTGGTGCCCAAGGACCTGATGCGCGGCATCCTGTCCCAGCAGCTCGGCATCGACGGCGGCATGATCGACATCGCCTACCCGGTGGACCTGCCCGGCTACTCAGGCTCGGCCGGGTCACATTGACCACCCGCGTCGCGCTCATCACCGGCTGCGGCAAGCGGGACGGTATGGGGCGCGCCATCGCCCTTACGCTCGCCGAATCCGAGATGGCCGTCGCGGTCACCGACATGCGGCCCACGGGCGTGCTCAACCGCCGCCAGGAGGTCGTCGGCGGTGCCGATGAGTCCTGGGGCGGGGTCGATTCCCTGGTCGAGGAGATCACTGCCCTCGGCGGCACGGCGATGTCCCAGCTCGGCGATATCTCGATGATCGAGGACGCCCAGCGCATGGTCGAGACGGCGGCGGCCTGGCGCGGCCGGCTCGACATCCTCGTCAACGTCGCGGGGGCGCCGCAGGGCCTGGACCGCCAGGACATCGAGGACGTGCCGATCGAGGCGTTCGACCGGCAGATCGCGGTGAACCTGCGGGGCACATTCCTGATGTCGCGGTTCGCCGTGCCGCACATGCGGGCGCAGCGCTGGGGCCGGATCATCAACATCTCATCGCAGGCCGGGCAGGTAGCGGCCGCCATGTCCACCGCGTACTCCGCGTCGAAGGCGGGCATCCTCGGATTCACCAGGGCGCTATCCGCGGACGTGGCCCCGTGGGGAATCACGGTCAACGCGATCGCTCCCGGCATGGTG
>DATBBI010000347.1:0-4689 GCA_036271115.1 Trebonia sp. | reverse complement strand
CACCTGCCAGTCGGTGCCGACGCCCCGGCAGTCACAGCGGAACACGCCCTCACACAGCCCGATCGCCTCATCTAGTCGTCGCTTGCGCCACTCCCTATTCTGCCCGTCGGTGAGCAGGATCGCGTGCCGCAACGTCGCCGGACACGGCTGAAACATCTGGTGTGCGAGCCGCAGCCAAGTGCTCATCGCCGTCCCGCCGAGAACGCGCAGCTTGCTGACGGCGTCCTTGGCTTCTTCCCGCGTTCGCTTACCCGCGAGCGCCATCGTCCCGTTACTCGGGTAGACGGGATGCGCACCGTCGGAGCCCGCGATGATCGCGAACCACACCCCGTCACTGATCACGTCCAATGCGGCCACTGTGGCGGCACACGCCTGGACGAGCTTGCGCTTCGATCTCATCGACCCCGAGCAGTCGACGATGATGATCTCCGCGCTGCCTCCCGCCGCGCCCGGCTCTGACGGCGCATCGTCAGATGCTTCCGCGGTGGCGGTGACGACCGCGCTGACATCGCGGCCGCCCGCTGGCAGGTACGGGTTGTGGTCGATGTCGACAGTGAAACCCGGCAGACTGGTCATAGCGGGTCAGTCCGCGTACCGCGCGGCCGGCGGGTTTGGCGCCGGGCTGCCGACCCAGCGGGCATAGCTGGCCGCCCAGCCGCCGTCGGCCTCGTATTGCGCCAGGACCGCGTTAACGAACCGCACGAAGTCCGGATGCTGCTTCGCGATCGCGAGCCCGTACGGCTGGGGGGCCAGCAGCGGGCCCACCACCTTGGTGAACGGGTCCTGGGCATGGAGTCCGGCGAGGATCGCGTCGTCGGTGGAGACCGCCGCGACCTGTCCCTGCTGGAGCAGGACGAGGCAGTCGGTGAACTGCGGCGCGGTGACCAAGACCAGGCGCGGGGTCACCGGGTAGCTGGAGATGATGCCAGCCGAGTCCGATCCGGCGGTCGCGCACACCTTCTGCCCGCCCAGGCTCGCAAGGCCGGTCGCGGTCGAGTTCTTCAGCACGAGCACCCGTGTGTTGGCCTCGAAGTAGACGCTGGAGAAGTAGACCTTCTTGAGCCTGCTGCACAGGATCGTCATCGTCTCCGCGACGATGTCGACGCTGCCGTTGCTGACGTCCGGTTCCCGCTGGTCGTCGGTGATCCCCCTGAACTCAACCTTGTCCGGATTGCCGAAGATCGCCTGGGCCACGGCATGGACCATGTCGATGTCGAAGCCCTCGGTCTTCCCGGTGAGCGGGTTGAAGTAGCCGAAGTTGTAGGTGCTCTGGCTCACTCCGGCGATGAGATAACCGCGCTCGAGGATCTTGGCCATGAACGAGCCGGGCGTGACCTGCGGCGGGCCTGGCGCCGGGCGCAGGCTGGACGCCACCGGGTTACAGGCGGCGGTGTCGTGCGCCTGGGTGGCGGTGCGGCTAGCCGCGTGATGCGCAGTGGATGTGCCGGTGGCGCGGCCGCCCTGGTTACGCGCCTGCGCGGCGGGGGCGCTCTGCGGGCTCGCCGCGGTGCAGCCGGCCGCCCCGGCCAGCAGGACAGTACCCGTCAGTATCGCCACGGCCCGTACCGCCGCGGACCACTTGCCTTTACCGCTCACGCCTCGTGCCCCCGTCGTCATCGATATTCCGCGAGCCTGCGGCTCAGTCCCCAGGCGCAGCCAGCCGCCATCACGAGCGCCGCCGCGATGACACCCGGCTCAAGGCCGGTGAAGGCGTCCGCGCCGGAGCTAGCGCTCGCGGCGAAGTCGGCCTGGCCTCCCGCTATTCCGGTGGCGAAGTCTGCAGACAGCTTCGCGAACGCGGTGCCGGCGTCGCTATGGCCCGAGCCCAGAGCCGACCGCACCGCGGCGGCGTGGTTAGCGTTGTCGTCAAGCGCGCGGAGCCGGGCGTGCGCCGCGTACCACGCCTGCGCGTCGCCGGCGGCGGCCGTCGCCCCGCCCGCTGCCTGGCTTCCCCCGGCCGCTGTCTCGGCCAGCGTGAGCAGCGTCCCGGGCCCAGGTCCAAGGGCGTGCTGCTGGCGCAGGTAGGTGGCCTGGTAGGTGCCGTTGTCGCTGCCGTTGTCGATCAGGGTGAGGCTCTCATCGGCGTGCGCCTGCAGCGCGGTGATGTCCGCACGGGCGAGCGCCTCCACCGGCGCCGAGCCCCGTGACTGCGCGGCCAGCAGATCACCACGGGCACCCGCGTACGCGACGGCCAGCCAGGCCAGCGCGATGACGGCGGCGGCCCCTGCGAGCAGCAGGCCCAGGTTGAGCACCCGATGCGTGCGCCTGCCCAGCCAGCGCGACGCCAGGAACAAGACAACGACGATGCCGAGCCCGACCGCGAGCGTGATGATGACCAACGGCAGGCCGGTCGCCTGAGCGCTTGTCGCGTTCAGGCTCGCGTTCTCCGTGGTGTACATGTCGCCGGCCGCGGGCAGCAGGGTGCTTCGCATGAGCCCCGAGGCTTCCCTGAGGTACGCGGCCCCGAGGGGAAAGCCCTGCCTGTTGTCAGCGCGCGCCGTCTCGATCTCACCGGCGTAACTGGGCAGGTCTTCGGAAAGCGTCGCGAGGTCCTTGGCGGCGCCGCCGAGCGTGGCACCCCCTTGGGCCGTGGCGTTTTCGATCTCCGTCCCTGCGGCCTGAATGTCCGCCAGGTACCGTTGCCGCACCGCGGGCGGCTCGAGCCCGCCGGCCAGGAAGGCGGTCGCGGCGGTGTTATCCGCGTCGGACAGGTGACGGTAGATCTGCTGCGCGTCGAGGCTCAGCGGTTCCCGGACGGCGACCACGCCGGACGCCGCCGACGAGTACTGGTTCACGGTGAAGGCCGCGAGCCCGCCCCAGGCCAGGCTCAGCAGGACCACCACCAAGAGCAGCAGGCGCAGCCTGTCGGGAGTCGTCGACACATCCACCCGGAATCGCCGGGACGGGGCGGATGCGGCGTTGCCTACCGCGCCAGCCGCTCCACTGGTCTTTAGTGCTGCCCCGCTGACCATATGCCGCTCCAATGAAGGATCCCCCCAGGCGACCCGGGACGCCTATTGTGCAGCTATGCGTGGCATGTCCGCTAGATAGCAAATGGCCATTAACTAGTTATTAGTATTTCGTCATTCTCCTGATGACGAGCGCGGGCTCACCGCGCCCGCCCGCGGTGGGAAGTGCCCCTATGTGGTCCGCGTCCCGGAGCGGCTCGGTGTCGCATCCACCGGCGGGCCGGTATGCAGTGCGGCCGCTAGCGCGGTCGCGATCGTCGGGTACTCGAACCGGAAGCCCGCCGCGAGCAGCCTCCTGGGCAGCACGCGGGCGTTGTTCAGCAGTTCCGACGACATCTCGCCAAGCCCGAGGCGGAGCATGCTCTCAGGGACTCGCACCCACCGGAAATCGGGACGCTTGAGGGCTGCGTGCAACGCCGCGGTCAGTTCGGCGTCCGTCACCGGATTCGGGGCGGTGAGGTTGTAGGGGCCGCTGCGGTCGGTGGCGTCCGGGTCGAGCAGGAAGCGGATCGCGCGGATCTCGTCGGTCAGCGAGATCCAGCTCATCACCTGGTGCCCGTTGCCGAACCTCGGCAGCAGGCCGAACCTGGCCGGCCCCGCCAGCCGGGCCAGCACTCCGCCATCGGCGCTGAGCACCAGGCCGCTGCGGGCATGGGCTACCCGGATACCTGCCTGCCGCGCGGGGTCGGCAGCGGCCTCCCAGTCGTGCACGACGCGAGGCAGGAAGCCCTGTCCCGCCGGGGCGTCCTCGGTGACTTCCCTGCCGCCGGTGTCGCCGTACCAGCCGATCGCCGATGCGGCGACGAGGACCTTGGGCAGCGGGTGCGCCGCGGCAAGCGCGGTCGCCAGGGCGCGGGTAGCGAGCACCCGGCTGGCGCGGATCTCCGCCTTATAGCGCCGCGTCCAGCGGTGGCCGGCGACCGGGACGCCGGCCAGGTGCACGCAGGCGTCGACGCCGTCCAGCAACGGGTCGCCCGCGTCGGCTGCGCGCGGATCCCAGCGGACCTCGTCGCTGCCCCGCGGCGGCCGCCTGACCAGGCGGACGACCTGGTGCCCGTCCGCCCGCAGGCTAGCCGTCAGCGCGGTGCCGATCAGCCCTGTCGAGCCGGTGACCGCTACCTTCATGAGGGCCTACAGCCCGAGTTCCGCCTCGAACGCGCCTTCCTCGAGGCGGTTCTTCACCGTGCCGAGGAACCGCGCCGCGTCGGCGCCGTCGACCAGCCGGTGGTCGTAGGTCAGCGCCAGGTACACCATGGAGCGGACCGCGATCACCTCGCCGAGCGCGGCGTCCTCGACCACGACAGGGCGCTTGACCACGGTGCCGATGCCGAGGATGCCGACCTGCGGCTGGTTGATGATCGGCGTGTCGAACAGCGCGCCGCGGCTGCCGGTGTTGGTCAGCGTGAACGTGCCGCCGGCCAGGTCTTCGAGGGTGGCCTGGCCTGACCTAGCGCGGCCGGCGATGTCGCTGATCTTGCGGGCCAGGCCGCCGATGTTCAGGTCGCCCGCGCTGTGGATGACCGGCACGATCAGCCCGCGCTGGGTGTCTACGGCGATGCCGAGGTGCTCGGCGTCGTGGTAGGTGACCTCCGAGGTTTCCGCGTTGATGACCGCGTTGAGCTGCGGGTGCACCTTGAGCGCCTCGACGGTGGCCTGCGCGAAGAACGGCAGGAACGTCAGCTTGACGCCCTCGCGCGCCTCGAAGTCGCGCTTGGCGCGC
>DATBBI010000346.1:0-4134 GCA_036271115.1 Trebonia sp. | reverse complement strand
CGCCGGGGACGTTCGAGGGCTGGCTGCACCGGATCACCACCAACCTGTTCCTTGACGGCGCGCGGCGCAGGCAGCGGATCAGGTTCGAAGGCCTGGGCGACGACGTCGCGCAGCGGCTGCCTGGCGCCGAACTGACCCCGGCGCAGGCGTGGGACGAGCGGCATCTCGACGGCGACATCCAGGAGGCGCTGCGGGCGCTGCCGCCGGACTACCGCGCCGCGGTCGTGCTCTGCGACATCGAGGGATTCTCCTATGAGGAGATCGCGGTCACGATGGGCGTGAAACTCGGCACCGTGCGCAGCCGGATCCATCGCGGGCGCGCGCAGCTGCGTGCCGCGCTCGCGCACCGGGATCGGCAGGCTGGACGGCGCGCCAGGCAGGAAGAGCAAGACGTGGCGGGTGAACCGTGACCCATCTCGGTGAGCGGATCTCCGCCCTGATCGACGGAGAACTGACCGGCGCGGAACTCGACCGGGCCAACGCGCACCTGGCGGCGTGTGAGCGCTGCCGCGCGGAGGCGGCGGAGATGAGGCAGCTCAAGCGTGCCCTAAGGGCCCTGTTCGAGGTGGACGACAACGACGAGCTCACCCGCCGGCTGCTGGGAGATGCGGGCCCCGGCGGGCCCGTGCCGTCGTACCAGGACCGGCGCGAGCAGTACCGGCGCGACCAGGGCAAGGGACTGCGGGACAAGCGGCCGCGCGGCAGGGGCGGACGGGGCGACGGGGACGCGACGCGCTCGCGCGCCCGCTACGTGGTGTGGAGTGCGGTCTCGCTCTTCGTCGTCGGCATCGGCGCCGCGGCGTTCTCAATGGGAGGCGGCGGCGGGGCCCCGGCGCCGAAGATCACGCCGCAGCTCGAGATGTTCAGCGTCGAGCACGCGATCGTCTCCGGCACGGTCCCGGAGCAGGACCAGGCGACGGCCGGCACAAGCGTGACGAGGCCCTGATGCTCGCGATGCCCGCACTGCGCCGCCCGGGGCTGCTGATCAGCGCCGCGCTGGCGATCACCGTGCCCGGCGTGCTGGCGATCGTCGCGTTGCTCGGCCCTGAACACACGGCCACCAGGGCGACCGCCTTCGCGAGCGCGGGCGCGGGGGAGGCGGCCACGGGCGGCGGCGAGCTCTACGACTACGCGGAAACCGCCCAAGACGGGATGGGCATACAGCTGCTCGGCGAATCGGCGGCGGCCGGCCTCGCCGTGTCCTATCAGGGCGTCGAGCTGCTCGCGCAGTCGGGTGTCGCGGGCCAGGACACGATCGTCTCCAACGTGTGGCACAGCGGCGGCGTGACGATCACGCAGACATCGGACGCCGCGATGGCGACCGGCACCCAGCCGTACGTCTCCTACGACGTGGACAACCGGTCACCCGAGGGCGTCTTCGGGGTCACCAAGACCCTGGTCTCGCTGCTCGGCCAGCACTACGTCGCGGTCTACCAGGGCACGGGCTCGGCCGTCGGCAGGCCCGCGCTCGTCGTCGAGCTGCACCGGGCCGACGGCAGCCTGGCCGCGAGGTTCTGGCTGGACAGGCAGACGATGGTGCCGCTGCGGCGGGAGGTCTTCGACACGTCCGCCCGGGTCATCAGCGAAGAAGCGTTCGTGCAAGTGCAGTTCGGCACGCTGACGAAACTCCCGGGGCCGACGGCCGCCTCGGCCGCCAGCGCCAAGGCCAGTGCTAAGGCCAGCGCCGGGGCCACCGCCGCGACGCCGTCCGGATCGGGCTGGTCGGCGGTGACGGCACCGGCGCAGCTGCTCGCGGACCTTAACAAGCAGGGCTGGCGGCTGCCGGTCTCCCTCCCCGGCGGCCTGCCGTTGTACTCGGCCGCGCGCAGCACGACCACCGCGGGGCAGGTGCTGGACCTCGGCTACTCCGACGGGCTCTCGGTCGTCTCACTTTTCGTGCAGCGCGGCACGCTCGCGCAGCGGCCGGCCGGCTGGCAGCAGGTCAGCCTGCCGGGGCACCAGGTCTACGTCGCGGGACACTCGATCATCTGGGCCGGGGACGGGTTCGTCTACACGATGCTCGCCGATGCCCCGCCGGTGGTCGTGACCCAGGTCGTCGCGTCCCTGCCGCAGAACACGGCGCCCGGGTTCTTCGACCGGATCATGCGCGGGTTCCACCGCCTCGCGGCGGTCGCCAACCCCTTCCACTGAGCTAAAGTAGTGACGTGTTCGACCTGTCCGTGACCAAGCTGCTGGTCCTGGCTGTGATCGCGCTCGTGGTCTTCGGGCCGAAGGAGCTGCCGAAGATCACCGCGCAGGCGGGCCGCGCGCTGCGCGACCTGCGCCGGATCGCCGAAGGCGCGAAGCAGGATCTCAGGGAGGGGCTCGGCCCGGAGTTCGAGGACTTCGACTTCGATGACCTGAACCCCCGCCGTTTCGTGCAAAAGCACCTGCTCGATGAGCCGGCCACGACCGCGACCCCGGCGAACGTGAGCAGCGCGGGCACCGTCGCCGCCGCCAACGGCGCCAATGGCTCCAACGGCTCGAATGGCTCCCATGGCGCGCGCGCCACGCTCGAGGACGGCGCGGACCCGCCGTTCGACCTCGAGGCCACCTGAGCGGCTGCCCCGGCAGGTCCGGCAGGTATGGCAGGTATGGCCTCCCCTAGCGCGGGCTGAGGTTAAGCATCCGGCCCGCGAGGCCGCGGCCGCGGCTGGACAGCGCGTCGGCGATCTTGACGAGCTGCAGCGCGGCGGGCGATGACGGGTCGTCGAGCACGAGCGGGGTGCCGTTGTCGCCGCCCTCGCGCAGCCTGGTGTCGAGCGGGACCTGGCCGAGCAGCGGCACCGTGGTCCCGGTCAGCTGGCTGAGCGTGGCCGCGACCGCCTCGCCGCCGCCCGATCCGAAGATATCCATCTGCTCTCCGCAGTGCGGGCACACGAGGTACGACATGTTCTCGATCACGCCGGTGATGCGCTGCCGCGTCTGGGTCACGATGGCGCCGGCGCGCTCGGCGACCTCGGCCGCGGCGAGCTGCGGCGTGGTCACCACGAGCAGCTCGGCGTTCGGCAGCAGCTGGGCGAGCGAGATCGCGATGTCCCCGGTGCCCGGCGGCAGGTCGAGCAGCAGGTAGTCCAGGTCGCCCCAGAACACGTCGGCGAGGAACTGCTGCATGGCCCGGTGCAGCATCGGGCCGCGCCACACGATGGGGGTGTTCCCCTTGGTGAACATGCCCATCGAGATCACCTTCACGTCGTGCGACGACGGCGGCATGATCATGTTCTCGACGGGGGTGGGGCGGCCGGTCACGCCGAGCATCCGTGGCACGGAATGGCCGTAGATGTCGGCGTCGATGACGCCGACCTTGTGCCCGGCAGCGGCGAGCGCCGCCGCCAGGTTGACGGTGACCGAGGACTTGCCGACGCCGCCCTTGCCGCTGGCGACCGCGAGCACCTTGGTGAGCGACGCGGGCTGGGCGAACGGGATCACCGGCTCGGGGCGCCCGCCGCGCAGCTGCGTCTGCATGGCCTTCCGCTGCTCGTCGCTCATCACGTCGAGGGTGACGCGCGCCCCGGAGACACCGGGCAGCGCGGTCACCGCGTCGGTGACCCGCGAGGTGATGGTGTCGCGCATCGGGCAGCCGGCCACGGTCAGGTAGACGCTGACATCCACGAGGCCGTCGGCACCGACCGAGACGGATTTGACCATGCCGAGTTCGGTGATGGGGCGGCCGATCTCTGGGTCGTTGACGCCGGCCAGCGCGGACGTCACCTGCTCGGTGGTGGGCAGCGGGGAGTTCATGCCCCTAATGCTACGTGCCTGGGTCGCGCGGGCTGTGCCGCGCGTCCCAGGCACGTGAGCACCCGGGTAAGCGCTGGCTAACCCCCGAGGGGCACCCCGGTCACCGGGTTGAGGAACAGCTTGCCCCGGGCACCATTCCCCGCGGGGATCTGGCTGAAATCGAACATGTTGCCCAGGCTGCCAGAGCTTGCGTCGGCGCTGCCGGAGATGGTCGGCAGGCCCCAGTTGTCCTCGATGAACTTGGTGATCGACGCCTGGTTGGTCAGCGTGTGGTCGACGAAGTTGGTCTTCGCCCACGGCGAGATGACCAGCAGCGGCTGCCGCGGACCGTAGCCGCAGCGGCCGTTCTGACCGGCCAGCGGGGTGCCGCTACCACACATCCCGGGCCCGGTG
>DATBBI010000345.1:0-6052 GCA_036271115.1 Trebonia sp. | reverse complement strand
CGTCACGTCATGGTTCCCGACGAACGTCTGCGGCAGCTCCGCGTCGAGGAAGCTGTTGTGCCGCCCGAGCGCGTAGTTCAGCTCGAACAGGTTCCGGTCGTTGAGCGAGGACCAGATCGCCTTCCACAGCTCGTACTGGGTGATCGAATCGAGTCCGCTCTCGGCCGCGTAGGCGGCGTAGTCGCCATGGATCATCTCGCCGACGAACCACGCGGACGGGAACGACTCCCGCACCGCGGGCAGCGCCTTGGCCCAGAACGCCGGCGGCACCGCGTACGCGGCGTCCAGCCGCCAGCCGCCCGCGCCCCGGCCGAGCCAGTGCTTCATCACCTCGATCACGTAGCCGAGCACGGCGGGCTCGTCGTGATCGAGCTCCACCAGCCGGTCATGGCCCTCGAAGACCGCGTAGCCGCCGTCGGGCGCGCGCCTGAACCAGCGCGCCGCCGGGGTCCCCGCACCCCCATTGACCGCGGCCTGGAACGCGGGGAACCCGCGGCCCACGTGGTTGAACACCCCGTCGAGGATCACCCTCATGCCGCGCAGGCCGGCGGCGGCGACCAGCGCGTCGAAGTCAGCCTCGTCGCCCAGTCGCGGGTCGATGGTGAAGTGGTCGGTCGTGTCGTAGCCGTGCGTTTCCGAGGCGAAAACCGGGCCGAGCAGCAACCCGTTGCAGCCGAGCCCGATGGCGTAATCCAGCCACGCCTCCAGCTGCCGCAGCCGGTGCCTGACCGGCTCGTGCGGGGCCAGCGCGGACCGCTCCGCGCCGGTGAAGCCAAGCGGGTACACCTGCCACAGCACGGCGTGATCTGCCCAGGACTCCACGCGCATACGGTAGCCGCTCCCAAGCCGCCCGGCGATCCGGATTGCCCGGTGGGCTAGTGTCGGGCTGTGCTGGATGAGCCGGGCGATCCGTTCGCGACCGCGGAGCTGCGCGGCCGCGTGCTTGACGCCTGGGCGGCGTCGCCCGCGCGGTTCCGTGAGGATGCGAACGCTGAGGAAGACTACGCGCTCGGCGGGTACCGGGACCGGGTCGTGGTGGAACTGGCGCAGAACGCTGCGGACGCCGCGGCCCGCGCGGGTGTCCCTGGCCGGCTGCGGCTGACGCTCAGGGACGGGACGCTGACCGCGGCGAACACGGGGGCGCCGCTGGACGCGGCCGGCGTGGAGGCGCTGTCCACGCTGCGGGCCTCGAGCAAACGGGGACCGGATGCGACCGGGGAAACGGTGGGCCGGTTCGGCGTGGGGTTCGCCGCGGTGGTCGCGGTGAGCGACGCGCCGCGCATCCGGTCGCTGACCGGCACCGTCGGCTGGTCGCGGGAGCGGACCCGCGAGCTGGCGCGCGGGGTGCCCGCGCTGGCCGGGGAACTGGCCGAGCGCGCGGGGCACGTGCCGGTCCTGCGGCTGCCGTTCGCGGACGGTCGGGGGGCGGGCGGTCAGGTAGCGAGCAATGCGCTGCCGGACGGGTTCGCGACCGTGGTGGAGCTGCCGCTGCGCGACGAAGGCGCCGGACAGCTGGCCGACCGGCTGCTCGCCGAGACCGGCCCGGCACTGCTGCTCGCGCTGCCGACCCTGGCCGAGGTGGTGATCGAGACCGCGACGGGGACGCGGGTGCTGACCGCGGAGCATTCCGGGGACGCCACCACGATTACGGCCGACGGCGCCGTCTCCCGGTGGCGCGTAACGGCCGCCGGCGGCGAGCTCGACCCGGCACTGCTCGCCGACCGCCCGGCCGAGGAACGCACGCGCACGTCCTGGTCGGTCCGGTGGGCGGTCCCGCTGGCCGGGCCGGACATCGGATCAGGGCTGACCGCTGACGCCGCGGTCCGCGACCAGCCGCTCGGGCGGCTGCCCGCCGGGGTGAGCGCCGTGGTGCACGCGCCGACTCCCACCGATGAGCCGCTCGGGCTGCCTGCGCTGCTGCTCGCGTCGTTCCCGCTGAGCCCGGACCGGCGGCATGTCGCGCCGGGGGCGCTCACCGACTTCCTGATCGAGCGGGCCGCCGAGGTCTACGCGGGGCTGCTGCCAGGGCTGGCGCCGGGGCCGGGCCTCCTCGATCTGGTGCCAGGGCCCGTGGGGCGCGGTGAGCTGGACGCGCGGCTCGGCCGCGCGATCACGGTGCGGCTGCCTGACGTGGCGTTCCTGCCCGCGGTGTCCGGCTCGCGGATCCGGCCCCGGGACGCGCTGCTGCTCGGCAGCGGGCTGCCGGGGCTGGCCGAATGGCTCGCACCGGTGCTGCCTGACCTGATCGCCGGGCCATCGCGCCACCCGGCCTACGCGGTGCTCGGGGTGCGGCGCCTGCCGCTGGCCGAGCTGGCCGACATGCTCGCGGCGCTCGACCGGACGCCGACCTGGTGGCGCGGACTTTACGAGGCGCTGGCCGCCGCCGCGCCTGACGAACTGGCAGAGCTTGGCGCACTGCCGGTGCCGCTGGCCGACGGGCGCCAGGTGCGCGGGCCCCGGGGGCTGCTGCTGCCCGGAGCTGGCCTGGAGCAGCCGGGACGGCTGGCCGCGCTCGGACTGCGCGTCGTGCACCCGGAGGCGGCGCATCCGCTGCTCGCCCGGCTGGGCGCGGTCGAGGCGACGCCCCGCGGCGTGCTGGCCGACCCGGCGACGCGGGCGGCGGTGGCGAACTCCTACGACGCGGCGGCCGAGGCCGGCTACGACGATGACGGGCCCGAGCAGGTGGCCGACGCGGTGCTAGGCCTGCTCTCCGCGGCCAGCGCCGAACGGGGCGAGTACCCGTGGCTGACGGACCTGGCGTTGCGTGACGCCGACGGCGAGTGGGTCCCCGCGGGCGAGCTGCTGCTGCCGGACGGGCCGCTGGCCGAGGTGGCGGCGGCGGACGCGCCGTTCGGCGTGATCGATCCGGAGATGGTGGAGCGTTACGGCGCGGCGACGCTCGAGGCGGCGGGTGTGCTGTCGTCATTCGACCTGCTGACCGCGCACGACGTCGACCTGACCGACCCGGACCTCGACCTGGACGAGGCCGGCGAGTGGGCCGAGCACGTCCTCGCCCTGCTGCCGCGGGTGACGGCCGGGGCGGCGGCCGTGCCGCCGATCGCGGTCGAGGTCGCGGCCGTCCGTGACCTCGAGTTCGTCGACCAGGACCGCTGGGCGCGGGCCCTGGACCTGCTGGCCCGCCCGCCGCTGCGCGCGGCGCTCGTCGAGCCGGTCCGGGTCCGCCTCGCCGACGGACGCCACGCCGACGTCCCGTCCTACACGGCGTGGTGGCTGCGCCGCCACGTGACGCTGGCCGGCCGCCGCCCGGCCGGCCTGCGCGCCGCGGATTCCGACCCGCTGCTCGCGGGCCTCTACGACGACCTGGCCGCGGCCCCCTCCGGTGTCCTCGCCGACCCGGCGATCGCTCGCGCCTTCGGCGTCCGCACCTCCCTCGCCGACCTCCTCACCGAGCCGGGCGGCCCCGACGAGCTCCTCACCAGGCTGGCCGACGCGGCGCGCCCGGTCTCCCGCCCCCAGCTCCGCGCCCTCTGGTCAGCCCTGGCAACGGCAGGCCTCGCACCGGACGAGATCACGCCGCCCGAGCAGGTCCGCGCTGTGCGCGGCACCGAGGTGGCCGTGGCGGACGCCGAGGAGGTCCTCGTGCTCGACGCTCCCGACCTGTGGCCGCTGTGCGCGAAGCAGGCCCTCGTGCTGGCCCCGCACGATCAGGCGGCCACGCTGGCCGACCTGCTGGACCTGCCGCTGGCTTCAGAGGAGATCCCCGGCGCCGTAGAGTCATCGGGCCGGCGTACTCCCGTTCCCCCGGCCGTCCACGCGGTGCTGCCGGCCGCTCCCCCGGCCTACCAGGCACACGAGCGGCTCGTCGTCGACGGCGAAGAGATCCCCTGGCGCTACCGGGACGGTCAGGTGCACGCCGCGACCCCGGAAGGGCTGGCCTGCGGACTCGCGTGGGCGGCGGGCCGGTGGTCGCTGCGCCACGTGCTCGCGGGCCTGCTGTCGGCGCCCGAGTCGGCCGGGCGGTTGCTCGCGGACGCTGACCTGGACTGAGAACCCCTTTCTGGAGCGGCTAGCCCGCGGTGAGCTGCTTGCCCGCCGCCTGATTGACCACGTCGCGGTCCGCCTCGTCACCCAGCATGGCGTGGGAGAGCTTGGCGAGGACGGGCTCGAGTTCGGCCTGCTGCTCCGGCGACCAGCCGGCCAGCTGATGGCACAGCCAATCGTGCTGTGCGGCGTAGAGCTTGTCCGCAACCCGCTGCCCGTCGGGGGTCAGCGCGAGCACGCCGTCGGTCCTGGTGATCAGCCCCTTGTCGACGAGCAGCTGGGCATTGGGGTGGCCCTCTTCGACAGTGACGCCGGCCTGCCTGGCGAGTTCCGGACCCGGCGTCGCGCCCTGTCTGCCGAGCCGGGTCAGGATCCAGGCGGCGCCGCCGGTCAGGTCGAGCCCCGCCGCGCGGGCGAGCCGGGCGTAGCCGAACCTGCGCAACTCGGTGCCTGACAGGCGGGCCAGCACGCGTTCCACCTCCTCCGCCGACGACCGCTGGGTCGGCGCCGCGCCGATCCCCTCGCCGATGTCGACGGCGTTCGCCTGGTTGCGCAGTGTCTCGCCAGCCGCGGTGCGCAACGGTACCTCGCGCAGGAACCAGGAGAGCACGAAGGCCACGAGCGCGATCGGCACCGCGGTGAGGAAGACCGGGTGCAGCGAGATGCTATAGGCGTGCAGGATGTCGTGCTGCACGGCCGCCGGGAGCCGGGTGAGCAGGCGCCTGTTCGACTCGATGGCCGCGACGCTGAACCCGGGCGGCAGGTGGATGCCGTGCAACGCGCTGGCGAGGTTGTGCACTAGCTGGTTGGTGAAGATCGCGCCGAACACCGAGGTGCCGAACGCGCCGCCTATCGACCGGAAGAACGTCACGCCCGCGGTGGCGGCACCGAGGTCGGCGTAGTCGACGCTGTTCTGCACCGCGATGACGAGCACCTGGAGGATCAGGCCGAGGCTGAACCCGAGCAGGAAGAAATACACGTTCAAGACCCACGTCGCCGTGTTCTCGTCCAGCGTGGACAGCAGGAACAGCGCGATGGTCATCACGAACGTGCCGATGATCGGATAAATCTTGTACCTGCCGGTCCGCGCGATGAGCTGCCCGCTGCCCACCGAGGTCAGCAGCAGGCCGAGCACCATCGGGAGCAGGTACACCCCGGAGATCGTCGGCGAGACGCCGTGCACCACCTGGAGGAACAGCGGCAGGAAGGACAGCGCGCCGAACATCGCGAAGCCGGCGGCCAGGCTGATCGAGGAGGCGATCGTGAACACCGAGTTGCGGAACAGCTTCAGCGGCAGCACGGGCTCGGCGGCCCGCCGCGCCGACAGGTACCACAGGAACAGCATGACGGCCGAGGCGGCGAACAGGCCGATGATCACCCCGGAACCCCACGGGTAGGTCGTGCCGCCCCAGGAGGTCGCGAGCACCACGCAAACGGCGAACCCGGCGAGCAGCGTCGCGCCCAGGTAGTCGATCTTGTGCTGGCGCCGCGTCGAGGTGGCCGGGAGGACGACGCTGATCACGATGAGCGCCAGCACGCCGATCGGCAGGTTGATGTAGAACACCCAGCGCCAGCTCAGGTTGTCGACGAAGAATCCGCCGAGCAGCGGCCCGATGACGCTCGACACCCCGAACACCGCGCCGAACGCGCCCTGGTACCTGCCGCGTTCCCTGGCGGGCACGATGTCGCCGATGATCGCCTGGGTCAGCACGATCAGGCCGCCGCCGCCGACGCCCTGGACGGCGCGGAAGGCGATGAGCTCACCCATGTTCCGGGACTGGCCGCAGAGAGCGGACCCGATGAGGAAGATTACGATCGCGGCCAGGAACAGGTACTTGCGGCCGTACTGATCGCCGAGCTTGCCCCACACCTGGGTGGTCGCGGTGCTGGCCAGCAGATACGCGGTGATCACCCAGGACAGGTGGCTCAGCCCGCCGAGGTCGCTGACGATCGTCGGCAGCGCGGTCGACACGATCGTCTGGTCGAGGGAGGCCAGCAGCAGCGCGAGCATCAGTGCGATGTAGATGACGAGCAGCCGGCGGCCGTGTGC
>DATBBI010000344.1:0-10073 GCA_036271115.1 Trebonia sp. | reverse complement strand
GCCCCGAGGACAGCCAGCGGATGTCGTTGGCGATCTTCGTCAGCGGGACGGCGAGCCCGCGCAGCCCGGCGGAGGCGGCCGCCACCGCGTCCGACCCGGCCAGCGCGGCGAACTTATTGGCCGCGGTGCGGAACGGGTAGCAGGTCTCCGCCGCGATCCGTTCCGCGACGTCGACGGCGAAGCCGGGCGGTGCGTTCAGGCCGGTGCCGACCGCGGTGCCGCCGGCGGCGAGCTCGTACAGGTCCGCGGTGGCCCGCTCGAGTCCGCCGATCGCTTGCTCGAGCTGGCGGGCGAACCCGGACCATTCCTGCCCGACGGTCAGCGGGACCGCGTCCTCCAGGTGGGTGCGGCCAATCTTCACCACGCCCCGCCACTCGCGGGCCTTGACGTCGATGGCCTCCGCTAGCGCCCGCGCGCTCGGCAGCACGCTTTCCCGCACCGCCCGGACGGCCGCGACGTGCATGGCGGTAGGGAACGTGTCGTTGGAGGACTGCCCCATGTTCACGTGGTCGTTGGGGTGCACCGGGGTCTTGCTGCCGATCTGGCCGCCGACCAGCTGGATGGCCCGGTTGCTGATCACCTCGTTGACGTTCATGTTGGTCTGCGTCCCGGACCCGGTCTGCCAGACGCGCAGCGGGAAGTGGTCGTCAAGCTCGCCGTCGATCACCTCGTCGCAGACCCCCGCGATCAGGCTAGCCATCCAGCCGGGGAGCCTGCCCGCCTTCCCGTTGGCGAGCGCCGCGGCCTTCTTTACGTAGCCGAAGGCGTGGTACACCTCCCGTGGCATCAGGTCCGCGCCGATGTCACCGAAGTGGACCAGCGACCGCTGGGTCTGCGCCCCCCAGTACCGGTCGGCCGGCACGTCGATGACGCCCATCGAGTCGCTTTCCCGCCGGTGCCCGGTAGCCCCGATCCCCACCGGCAAGCCAAGTACGTCAGGCCCTTCGTCCATACCCCAACCCTAGAGCCCGCAGATTTGTCCCTGTTTTCTGCTGCCCTGACGACGGAAAACAGGAACAAACCGCAGGCCACTCCGATGCGTACCGTCACGGCGCGGGCGGCGAGCTGGCCAGGCGAAACACCGCGACGGCGCAGAGGACGAAGCACGCCACGCCAAGCCCGTGTGCCCAGGCAGGATCCAGGAACACCAGCAAGCCAGTGCCCGCCACCAGCCCCACGAGGGCTGCCGCGCCCCAGAGGCGAACCGGCGGCGTCGCAGGGGCGGCGGTCCCGGCTCGGGATGGCGGCGCGGTGGGGGAGGCGGCGGCTGCCTCCGCCGGGGCGGATTCCGGATGCAGCGGGTCGTGGGACTCCGGGGTGTCCAGGCGGCCGCGAAGGAACAGGGTGAACAGCAGGGCGAGGGACGGGATCAGCACCACGCAGCCGCACGCCACGCCGATGATCAGGGCGATGAGGGTGGAGCGGCCCGCCGCCGCCTGCGTGACGGTCAGGCCGGGCAGGAAGCGGGGCGCCTGGGCGGCGGCCCAGCCGGCGACGACCGCGGCGACCGCGAGGGCCGCCGTCAGCCGGGCCAGGCCGAACCGCCACCGCCAGCACAACGCCAGGGTCGCCAGGCCGGCCACGGCGGAGACGCAGACCATCGCCAGGGCGGTGCCGTGGGTCAGGTCAAGGCCGGAATCGCGCATCACGAACAGCCCCGCCAGGGCCAGCGCGCCCGACACCAGCCCCGCGGCGAGAGCACGGTAGCGGAAGGCAGTCGTGAGCGTACGTTCTGAAAAGCGATGTGAATCAGCGGCCAGGTAGACAGCCGCTAGGTATCCGCTGAACACCACGGCGAGCGCGCCGGTCAGCAGGGACGCGGGGTTCAGCCATGAGGTGACCAGGTTGCCCGCGGCGTTGCCGACCGGGACGCGCCCGGTCGCGATCGCGCCTACCGCCGTGCCGAGCGCGAACGGGGTGAGCACCGAGGAAATCGCGAACAGGTACTCCGCCGCGCGGGAAGCGCCCTGGCCGCGCAGCGCATAGGCGGCGCCGCGGAAGATGATCCCGATCGCGGCGATCAGCAGCGGCACGGACAGCGTGGAGAAGATCGAGCCGAACGCGACGGGGTACGCCGTCCAGCACACCACCAGGACGAAGATCAGCCAGACGTGGTTGGCCTCCCACACTGGGCCCATCGCGTGCCTGGCCTCGTCGCGGATCGGCTCGCCGCGCGGCCCCGGGGCCAGTAGCGTCCACAGCCCGGCACCGAAGTCGGCGCCGCCCAGCACCGTGTAGGCGGCCATCCCGGCGAGGATGAACACGACGGGGACGTAAGCCATCGACGGCCTCCGCGGCGGGGCCGGCGTGGCGCCCTGGCCCCCCGGGGCCCTCGGAGCCCCCAGCCTCCGCCGCTGTGAGGTCCCGCGGGAGCGGTACCCGGGCGAGCCGGCGCAAGATCGCGACGACGATCGCGGCGAGGATGAGGTACACGACGACGAGCGTGCCGTAGCCGACGGGGATGCCCCTGGCGCCGGTGACCGCCTGGTCCACCCGCATCACGTCGTAGACGATCCACGGCTGGCGGCCGACCTCGGTGGTGATCCAGCCGGCGATCAGCGCGACCACCGACAGCGGCCCGGCGGCCACGACGGCGGCGAGCAGCCAGCGCGGCAGTCCGCGGCGGCGGAAGTGCAGGTACAGGTAGACGAGGCCGAGCAGGGCGAGCAGCGTGCCGATCCCGACCATCGTCTGGAAGGCGAATCGCACCACGTTGACCGGCGGATCGTCGTCGAGCGGGACGATGCTGAGGCCCTTGACGACGGCGTTCGGGTTGTGGAAGGCGAGCAGCGACAGCAGCCGGGGGATGTCGATGCCCCAGACGACCGCGTGGCCGTTGTACCAGCCGAGCAGGTGCTCGGCGGCGCCCCTGGTGGTCTGTGCCAGCCCTTCTATCGAGGCGAGCTTGACCGGCTGGTAGGTCGCGACGTCGCGGGCCGCCCAGTCGCCGACGATCACCTGCAGCGGCGCGGCGACGCTCGCGGCGGTCATCGCGATGCCGAGCGCCGTGCGCTCGTAGCGGCCGCGGCGGCCCCTCAGGAACGCCCAGGCGTAGGCGCCGGCGAGCAGGAAGCCGGTCACGATGTAGGCGGCGAAGTACATGTGCGTGTACTCGCTGTAGAACATCGGGTTGGCGAACAGCGCCTGCCACGGGTGCACGTCGGTCGCCCGGCCGTTGACCAGGGTGAACCCGGACGGGTGGTTCATCCAGGCGTTGACGGAGATGACGAAGAACGAGCCGGCGACGCCGGCGACGGCGATCGGGAAGCCGGACAGGAAATGCGCTCTCGGCGAGAGCCTGTCCCAGCCGTAGGCGTAGATGCCGATGAAGATGGCTTCGAGGAAGAACGAGAAGCCCTCGAGCGTGAAGCCCAGGCCGAACACGTTCCCGAAGTCCTGCATCCACACCGGCCACAGCAGCCCGAGCTCGAAAGACAGGATCGTGCCGGTGACGACGCCCACGGCGAACAGCGCGAGCATGATCCGCGACCAGCGCCTGGCGAGCGTGCGGTAAAGCGGGTCGCCGGTGCGCAGGTACCGGTATTCGGCGACGAGAACCAGAACCGGGAACGCGATGCCGAAGCACACCAGCGGGATGTGCACGGTGAGCGAGAGCGCCTGCATCTGCCGCGCTTCGAACAGGTAGTGCTGGTTGACACCCATCAGGATCTACCCTACGCCGGACTACTACATGCTGTAGTAGCGGGGCTCCTGTACGGTCGACAACACTACCCATGGAGCCCCCGGCGTTAACGCGCGGCCCGGCGGACGCAGCGGGACGGCCCGCTCAGGTACACGCTCGCCCTTCCGGCCCCCGGCGCGGCCCCAGGGCCGGCCCCTAGTCCGCTTTCCTAGGGTGCGGACGCCAAATCGGGGTGGTGGGGGGCGCCAAACGTTGGGGGGTGTCCCGGCTGTCGCCGCCTGCGGCGGCGTGTGACGCTGAACGCGGGTGGCGCCGCTTCCTGAGGATTTCCGACTTCCGATGGCGGCAGGGGGAACTGGGCGGTGGACGAGTACTTCGCCGGACGCGCGGCCGAGCTCGCGCTGCTCGACGGCTTGCTGCGAAGGGCGGCCGCGCGACGCGGCCAGCTCGCCGTAATCCTCGGACCTGGCTGGATCGGCAAGACAGCGCTCATCCAGCGGTTCCTCGACGACCGGGAGGCGCGAGTCCGCTGGGTCTGCGCGGACCGGGACGAGACCGGGCTGCCGGGCGGACTGCTCGAGCAGTTCGGGATCGCCGCGGCGGGCTACGGTGGCGATCCGCTGCAGGCGGGCTCGGCGCTGCTCGCGAAGCTGCGCCAGTGGGCAGGGGGACCAGGTATGCCAGGGGCCTCAGAGGCCTCAGGGGTGCCGGGCGCGGTGCTTGTCGTCGATGACGCGCAGTGGGGAGACCCGCTGTCGCTGCACGCGCTGAGCTACGCGCTGCGGCGGCTGCCGGACACCCCGCTGCTCACCTTGCTGGCCGTGCGTGATGACGAGTTCGGCTGCCTGCCGCCCGGGCTGGTGCGGCTCATCAGCGACCGGGGGACGAGGCTGGAAGTCGCCGGGCTGGGAGTCGCCGAGATCAGTTCGCTGGCCGAGCGGGTCGGTGCCGGCCCGGTTCCGCCCCGCGCCGCGCGGCGGCTCCTTGAGCACACCGGCGGCGTCCCGCAGTACGTCCGGGAGGTCCTGCAGGCCGTGCCGCGCGAATCGCTGCGCACCGCGCTGTCGGCGCCGGACCTGCTGCTGCCGTCGCCCAAGTCGCTCGAGGCCCGGGTGCTGACCGAGCTGGCCGGCTGCTCGGGACCGGCGCGCCGCCTGGTTGCCGCCGCCGCCGTGCTCGGTGCCCGGTGCCGCCTGGCCGACGCCGCGGCGCTCGCGGACCTGGCCGATCCGCTGCCCGCGCTCGAGGAGGCCATCGGGGCAGGCCTGCTCGCCGAGCCGCCCGCCACAGCCGGCCGGTGCTGTGAGTTCCCGCACGCCAGCGTCCGCACCGCCGTCTACGGCTGCGTCGGCGTCGCCGAGCGCGCGGCGCTGCACCGGCAGGCGGCCCGCGGCGCCGTCGGCGAGCAGGCTCTAGCGCACCGGGTCGCGGCGTGCGGAGGGACGGACACCGCGCTCGCGCGGGAGCTGACCCAGCACGCCGAGGCTGACCGGGCGGCGGGCAGGCTGCCCCAGGCCAGCGACCTGTACCTCGCGGCGCTCCGCGTCGCCGCCCGCGGCGCGGAACGCGATCGCCTGCTCCAGACGGCCGCCGGGCTGCTTCTCGACCTCGGCGAGACCGCGGCGGCGGGCGGCCTCGCCGACGAGATAGCCGCGACGGCGCCGTCGGCCGCGCGCAGCCTGATGCTCGGCCGCCTCGCCATCGCGGCCCGCGATCCGCGGTCCGCGCGGCGCTGGCTGACGGACGCCAGCCTCGACGGAACCTGGCGGGCCGAAGGCGCTCGCGCCGGCGGAGAGCCTGCCGTCAGCGGGGAGCCCGCCGTCGGCGGGGAGCCTGCCGTCGGCGGGGAGCCTGCCGTCAGCGGGGAGGACGCGGCGGCGGCAGCCGGCGAGTTCGCGCGGCTGCTGCTCGCCACGGGCCGGCGGGCAGAGGCCGCGGCCTGGGCGCGCCGCGCGACGGCGACTGCCGGCGCCAGTGTCACACGTGCCCTGGCGCAGGTGATCGCCGCGGAGTGCCTGGCGCGGGACGGCCAGCCGGAGCAGGCGCTGGCGGCGCTGCGCGCCGAGCTTGGCCGTCAGGACCTTGACGACCCCGACGCCCCTGGCGCCCCGGTGCTGCGGGCAGGGCTGGGCACGATCCTGTTCTGGTGCGACGAGCTGCCGGCGGCCGCCGGCCACCTCGCCGCGGCGGAGGCCGCACAGGACACGGTGTCGGCGGAAGGCGCGTTGCCGGTGCCTTTCCAGGCGCGGCGGCAGCTCCTCGCGGCCAGCGTGCGACGAGTGCTGGCCGACTACCGGATAGGCGCCTGGGACGAGGCCGCGGAGCGGGCCGAGCGGCTCGTCACGCTGGCGGCCGACCTCGATCAGGACCCGCTGCTTTGCGCCGCGTACGCCGCGGCAGTCTACCCGGCGGCCGCTCGCGGCCGGTGGGACACGGCGCGGGCACACGCCGGCGCTGCCGCCCGCTACGCCGCGGCCGGAGACCGTGACCAGCTGCTCGCCGTCGCCGGCGCCCGCGTGGCGCTGGCGTTCGCGATGGACGACCCGGAAGCGGTGCTCGCCGCCGCGCGCCCGGTCGTTGTCGAGCTAGCCGGCCTGGCCGGCGTGGCCGACGGCGCCGACGGCCTGGCAGGCCTGGCAGACCTCGCCGGGTTCGCCGGCGCCGAGCCGGCGCTGATCAGTTTCTGGCCGCTCTACGCGCGCGCGCTCGCCCGGGTCGGCCGGCCCGCAGAGGCGGCCGACGCGCTCGCGCCATTCACCGAACTGGCGAGCGCGAGCGGCCGAAGGTCCGCGATCGCCGCCGCCGCGCGGGTGGAGGGGTTCATCCACGCCGCCGCGGGACGCCCGGACGCGGCCCGCCGCGCCTACCAGGTCGCGCTGGCGAGCCTGGACGGGCTGTGCATGCCGCACGAGGAAGCGCTCACCCGCCTGGATTACGGAAGATTTCTCCGGCACCAGAGCCAGCGCCGGGCGGCGCTGCGCGAGCTGTACGCCGCGCGTGCCGCCTTCGCCCGCCTCGGCGCGGTCCCGTTCCTCGCCCGGTGCGACGCCGAGCTCGGCCACGAGGTTCCCACGGTCCCCATGGTTCCCTCAGTCCCCGCGGAGCCCGCCGCTACCTCAGCCACGAATGCCCAGCTCAGCGCGTCGGCTGTGCGCGCCGTGCCAACCTGGCCCGCGCCGCTGACCGCCCGCCAGCTCGCCGTCGCGCGGGCCGTCGCGGAAGGCAAGTCGAACCGGCAAGTGGCCCGCGAGCTGTACATCACGGTGAAGACCGTCGAGTATCACGTCAGCCAGATCTTCGCCAAACTGGGCATCGACGACAGAGCCGACGTAGCAGGCACTTTGCAATCGCGCAAGTCTTGACGCCGTTGCACAACGGGATCACGATGAGGGTCCGGTCGCGCGCTGAAGCGCAGTCGTGTTTGCCGTGCTGGGGCGCATGGTCGGGCAGGGTCCGCACGTGGCGGGTGGGCTTTTGCCAAATCGATTTAGTACCTGTGTCCCCAGGGGTTGATCATCACTCTGCGAGAGCCGATCATCACCCTAGGAAGGGTGATGATCTTGCGGCATGTCAGCGGGAGGGTCAGAGAGGCAGCAGAGAGCCGGAAGAGTCCGGAGCAGTCGCCGTCGCGCATGGTTCTGGATGTGAATGAGGTCGGAGGTGGCATCATCGACTCCCAGTCTGGCACCACCGGGTTCACGGCCCGCTCGAGCACCGCGCCTGCGCGCGCCCAGGACGCCGGCGGGGATGTCCACGCCGGAAATGCCGCGCCTGCCGGGGGTCACCGCGGCGCGAAGAACCTAGTACCGCGCCTGGTGACCTGGTCACCGGGGCGCTGAAGGAAGGAGTATCTGTGGCTCACCGTGATGGCAGAACCGCATCGCCGAGGCGGGGGATCCTTCAGCGCAGGTCCCGGATGAAGCTGGGCGCCAGCGCGGCCGGCGTGGTGATGGCCTGCACGACGCTCGCCGCCTGCACCTCAAGCAGCGCCGGGACCGGGCCGGTCACGCTCAACTTCTACAGCTTCAACGACCAGTCCGGCGCTGTCCAGACGGCGGTCACCAACTGCAGCAAGCAGAGCAACGGCAAGTACACCATCACCTACAACAAGCTGCCGTCCTCGTCCGACGACCAGCGGCTGCAGCTGGCGCGGCGGCTGGCCGCGCAGGACTCGACGATGGACATCCTCGGCCTGGACGTGACCTGGGAGGCGGAGTTCTCCGAGGCCGGCTGGATCCTGCCCTGGACCGGCACGTACAAGCAGCAGGCGGAGGCGGGCACCCTGAAGGTCCCGCTGCAGACCGCCACCTGGAAGGGCCAGCTCGTCGCGGTGCCCTACAACAGCAACACCCAGCTGCTGTGGTACCGCGATGACCTGGTGAAGACCCCGCCCACCACCTGGGACCAGATGATCGCCGACGCGGAGCAGCTGGCCAAGGAAGGCAAGCCGCACCTGATCGAGATCCAGGGCGCGCAGTACGAGGGCGTGACGGTCTGGTTCAACACCATGGTCGCCAGCGCGGGCGGCAGCATCCTGACGCCGACTAGCGCGAACGCCGCTCCCGGCAAGGCGTGGGAGACCGCGCTGACAACCATGAAGAAGCTGGCCACCTCGGTAGCGGCCGACCCGTCGCTGCCGGTCCAGCAGGAGGACCAGAACCGGCTGGCCATGGAGGCTGGCACGGCCGCCTTCGAGCTGAACTACCCGTTCGTGTACCCGTCGATGAAGGCCGACAAGCCGGACCTGTTCAAGCACTTCAAGTGGGCCCTGTACCCGGGGCTCGTCCCCGGTCAGCCCGCTCGCGTCACCATCGGCGGCATCGACATGGCGGTCAGCAAGTACTCGCCGCACCCCGACCTGGCCTTCCAGGCCGCGCTCTGCCTGCGAGACAAGCCGAACCAGCTGCTCGCGGCCACCAAGGGCGGCCTGCCGCCGACGCTCGAGAGCCTGTACAGCGATCCCGCCCTGTTCCCCAACTACCCGTTCCACGCCGAGATCCTGACCTCCCTGCAGAACGCCAGCGTGCGGCCGCAGACCCCGGCGTACCAGAGCGTCTCGATCGTCATCTCGCACCACGTGTCCCCGCCCGCCGGCATCGACCCGGTGGGCACCCAGGCGGCGATGGCATCAGAGATCAACGACGCGCTCCAATCGAAGTTGGTGATCCCGTGAGTGCCACCACGGGCCGGGTGCCCCGGCCAGCCAGCGCGAGCGGAACGCATAGAAGGGCAAGGAGCCGATGACTGCCAGGACCGAAGCCGTCACCACTGGCGAGCCCGAAGTAACCGAAAGAAAACACCGCAAGCGCCTATCGGAAGGGGCGCGGGCCGAGCGGCGGCTGGGCTTGCTGCTGTGCGCCCCGGCGATCGTCGTCATGATCGCCGTGGCGGCGGTCCCCATCTTCTACGCCATCTGGCTGTCACTGCAGCGCTACGACCTGCGCTTTCCAGGCCAGGCCAAATTCATCGGGTTCAGCAACTACGGCGCGGTGCTGACCTCGCCGTACTGGTGGCACGCGCTGTGGGTGACCCTGATCATCACGGTCGTCTCGCTCGCCGTCGAGTTCGTCCTCGGCATGGCGCTCGCGATACTGATGTTCCGGACGCTCTTCATCCGGGGCACGGTACGCACCATCATCCTGATCCCCTACGGGATCGTGACCGTGGCCGCCGCCTATGGCTGGCAGTACGCGTGGACACCGAACACCGGGTACCTGTCCGCGCTGTTCAACAACAGCGCGCCGCTGACCAAGACGGGTACCGCGCTCGCGGTCATCATCCTCGCGGAGATATGGAAGACCACCCCGTTCATGGCGCTGCTGCTGATGGCCGGGCTGTCACTCGTCCCGGAAGACCTGCAGAAGGCGGCCAGGGTGGACGGAGCGTCCGCCTGGCAGCGCTTCGTGCGGATCACGATTCCGCTGATGAAACCGGCCATCCTGGTGGCGCTGCTGTTCAGGACGCTTGATGCGTTCCGGGTATTCGACAATATCTACATCCTGACCGCGGGAGGCAACGGCACCTACTCCGTGTCGATCCTGGGGTATGACAACCTGTTCCGGGCGCTGAACCTGGGCATCGGGTCGGCGATCTCCATCCTGATCTTCATCTGCGTGGCGATCATCGCCTTCATCTACATCAGGATCTTCGGCGCGTCGGCGCCGGGCGCGGAGGGATGAGCTGACATGGCCGCCACTACCAGGCAGAAGTCCGGCTGGATCACGGCGAACGCCGTCGTGATCCTGCTGGTGCTCATCCCTGTCGTATGGATCGCCTCACTGTCCTTCAAGGACCCCTCGAGCATCACCGACCCGACGTTCTTCCCGACGAAGTGGACCTGGTCCAACTACAAGGGGATCTTCAACTCCTCGGAGTTCACCCGGCCGCTGCTCAACTCCATCGGGATCGGCCTGATCGCCACCTTCATCTC
>DATBBI010000343.1:0-3040 GCA_036271115.1 Trebonia sp. | reverse complement strand
CGGCGTCCGGGGCCGCAACCGGGTGCCGGCCAGCCGCCTGAGTGCTAGCAGCTAGTCCCTCGCCATATCGCCGAGCAGCCGCGCCGACGCCGCGGGGCTGAGCGCCGCCGCGCGCAACTGCGCGAAGGCGCGGACGTAGCGGGCGAGGTCGTCCCGGTCTTCCAGGCTCACCCCACCGGACAGCGCGGCCAGGTGGATGACGCCGAGGCCCGGCGTGTCCGAGAACCGCAAGATCGCCATCGATCCCACGCCGGCGGCGTACGCGCCCGCGGCGAACGGCAGCACCTGGAGCGAGAGGCCGGAACTCGCGGCGCCCCTGGCGCCGCCGGCCAGGCTGGCCAGCCGGGCAAGCTGCGGCCGCATCACTCGGGTCCCGCCGACCACCTGGTGCAGCGCCGCCTCGGCGATCACGAACTCCAGCCGCGGGCTGCGCTCCGCCAGCACCACCCGCTGCCTGATCAGCTTCACCTCGACGGCCTGCGCCCGCTGCTCTTCTTCGGTGCAGGCCGGATCGGCGTCGGCCAGCGCACGGGCGTACTCACGCGTCTGCAAGAGGTCGGGGACCTGATGCGCCTCGTAGGTCAGGATCTCCTCCGCGGCCGCCTCCATGATCACGTAGTCCTGGCCGGCGTCGGACAGTACGCCGGGGTAGTCCTGCCACCAGCCGTGCTGCCTGCCACGATGCGCCACGGCGAGCAGGGCGGCCTGCTCATCGTCCGGCACGCCGTACTCGGTGAGCAGCTCCCGGAGCTCCTTGGCGCGAATGCCGCGCTGGCCGGTCTCGATCCGCGAAATCTTGGACCGGTCGCACTCCAGGATCTGGGCGGCCTCATCCAGTCCGAAGCCGAGGTTCTCGCGGTACCGGCGCAGCGCGGCGCCGAGCAGCCGGCGTCGCACGGGCGGGTTTCCAGTCACGGCCTTCCTCCAATTTCAGGGGGTTGCTCACGCAATGAGCGTGCTACTACGAGAGGAAGGTAGCACTTGAAGTAAAACAATAGTCGAACGACACGCCGATGCGGGATAAGTGGCAAACCGTTGTCAGTTGAGGTGTTCGATTGCGGCTGTCTTACTGCGTTCCGGCATCCGAAACGGCCGCGGCCGTCGCGGCGGCGAGCGAACACCCGACCATAGTCGACTAAGTCGGACGTACCGCGCAAGCGGGATGGAAGCATGTCGAAGTCGCGCCTGCGAATGCGACTTAGGAGCAGAACCCTGCACTTTCCTTGCTGTTATCAGCATTTTGGCGTAGGTTGCTGCTCCTAAGTCGCGCGAGGCGGCCATGGTTGTCAGGTCAGGTGCTCGATCGCCGTTGTGATCCTGCGTTCCGAGACCGGGCCCTGGGTGCCGATCGTCTGGGCGAACAGGCTGACCCGCAGTTCCTGGATCTGCCAGCCGATCTCGCGGGCCGCGTCGCTGGATCGCTGGGCGGCGGGCAGCGCGGCGAGCGCGGCGCGGTAGGCGTCCTCGACGCGATGGGCGACGGCCATCTGCTGGGCGTCGCGGCCGGGGTTGTCGGGCAGCTTGTCCAGGCGGTACTGGATGGCGCGCAGGTAGCGGGCCAGCGCCGGGAGCCGCCGGGTTCCGGTGGCGGCGAGGAAACCCGGGTAGATGAGGCCGTCGAGCTGGGCGCGGATGTCGTCGGCGGCGGGCTCGAGCACCGGGCTGCGCAGGTCGCCGAGCCGGATCTGGGCGGCGTGGGCGGCGCGCAGGATTTCCTCGGCCCAGGTGATGACCTCGTAGGTGGCGGCGTGCACCCCAGGACGGACGCCGGCGGCGAGCCGCTCGAAGCCCGCGGCGTCCCAGGCGGGGCCGCCGGCGTCGGCGATGAGGCCGTCGGCGGCGCAGTTGACGGCATCGGCGAACAGCGCCGCGACGCCGCCATGAGGGTTGTTGCTGAGCGCCAGCTTCTGCGCGGTGGTCAGCCGGGCCGCGATGTCCTTGACCGGGGATCTGGCGCCGAGCAGGATCAGCCGCCGGGTTCCGGCGCGCATAGCGGTGCGAGCGGCGTCGGCGGTCTCGAAGAGGCGCACGTCGACGGTGTCGCCGTTGTCGACGAGCGCCGGGTAGGCCTTGACCTCGCCGTCGGTGAACACCTGAGGCAGCGTGCCGATGTCCCAGGTGGTGAGCCCGGTCCTGGTGAGGGCGCCTGCCCGGGCGGACAGGGTCGCGCGCAGCTTCGGCCGCATCTGCCGCTGGAGCGCGGCCAGGTCTTTACCCGAGGCGAGGACCCGGCCGTTGTCGACGATGCGAAATGTGATCCGCAGATGAGCCGGGAGCTTTTCTAGGTCGAACGCGTCGGGCGGAACTCGCACGCCGCGCAGCCGCAGCAGCTCGCGCGACAGCACGTCCCTGATATCGCCGGCCGGGGTGGTGCCGTCGAGGCGGGCGAGGAGTTCGCGGGCAACGTTGGGGGCGGGGACGAGCTCGCGCCGCAGGGCCTTGGGCAGGGAGCGGATCAGCTCGGTGACCAGCTCCTGTCGCAGGCCGGGGACCTGCCAGGAAAACTCCTCAGGCCGGGCCTGGTTGAGGGTGCTGAGCGGGATGTCGATGGTGACGCCGTCGGTTTCCGTGCCGGGCTCGAAGGCGTAGGACAGCGACAGGGCGCGCTGGCTGCCCGCGGTCGCGCCGGGCGATTCCGAGGTCCAGACCTCGGGGTAGGCGGCGGAGTCCAGCTCCGCCGCCTCCGCGCTCAGCAGGTCATCGAGTGTCAGCGTGAGCAGGTCCGGGGTCTGGTGGCGCTGTCTCTTCCACCAGGCGTCGAAGTGGCGGGCGGAGGTGATGTCGGCGGGGACGCGGGCGTCGTAGAACTCGAAGAGCGCGTCCTCGCCGGCTACCAGGCCGCGGCGGCGGGCGCGCTGCTCGAGTTCGGCGGCCTCGGCGAGGAGCTTGGCGTTGTCGCGGAAGAAGTGGTGCCTGGTTTCCCAGTCCCCTTCGACGAGGGCGTGCCTGATGAACAGCTCGCGGGAGGTGCCGGGGTCGATGCTGGCGAAGTTCACCGTGCGGTCGGCGACGATCGGGATGCCGTAGAGGGTGACCTTTT
>DATBBI010000342.1:0-1862 GCA_036271115.1 Trebonia sp. | reverse complement strand
AGCCCGTCTGTCACGTCTCCCCCTTCGGCTCGGCCCCATCGGCACGGCACCGGCGCCCGCCCACGGGACTTCCCGCGGGCCCCCGGCGCAGCGGAGAATGGCGACGGAGCCACCAGCCGGAACCAGACGAATTTTAGGAGCAACGGCCGTGCACATAAAACTCAAGGTGGTGGCGGATGCCGTGGTTTCCTGACTTCGCCAGTGCCATGGAGCTGGCCCGCCAGCAAACGCGCGCCGCGGGGCAGGCCGACCCCGTGCGGCAGTACGTCACCGCGCTGAACGACGGTGACTTCCGGTCCCTGGAGACCGTGTGGCCAGGCGAGGTGGTCATCTACGACCCGCGCGTCGGCGAGGTCCGCGGCCACCGGCAGCTGCGCCACTTTGTCAGCCGGAGCCAGTCCCTGCTCGGGCAGCTTCACGCGACGGTCGACACGGTGGCCAGCACGGTCACTCCCGGGCGGGCGGCGGTGGAGCTGCTGGCACACGTGGACGGGGACGGGCAGGCACAGCCGTGGCCGGTAGCGGTCGTCGCCGAATCCTTCGACGACCGGTCGGTGGTGTTCCGCGCTTACTTCAGCCGGCTCCCGGTCGACGGACGGCATGTCAGGGCGCCCATCCTCAGCTCGGCGGCGGACCTGCCCGGCGATGCGGTCGGCCGCTTCGCCGCCGCGCTTGCGGCCGGCGACGCGGACGCGGTCGTCGGCGCCTTCGCGCCGGACGGGTACTATCGCGAGCCCATCGGCCCGCGGGCCACCCATCGCGGCGCGGCGGAACTCCGCTCGTTCTTCACCGCCCAGTTCGGGGCGGGCGGCATCAGCATGCGGCCCTGCGCCGTCACCGACGACGGCGTGCGCTGCGCCATCGAGTACAACTGCGTCCGCTGGGGTGGCCGCGAGGTGCCGCCGCAGGCCGGGCTCTGCGTTTGCGAGCGCGGACCCGACGGGCTGCTGGCCGCCGTCCGCGAGTACGACGACGTCGAACCCCCGGGCTAACACCGAGAAGTACTTTGCCTGCGGGTGGTGGACGACGATCGCGTCGGTGGACTGCTCAGGATGCAGCTGCATCTCCTCCGACAGCTCCACGCCGATCCGCGCCGGGTCGAGGAGCCGGGCGATCTTCGCCCGGTCCGCCAGGTCCGGGCAGGCGGGGTAGCCGATCGAGTACCGCGCGCCCTGGTAGCGCACGTCGAAGAAGTCCGCCAGGTCTGCCGGGTCCGCGGCCGAGATGCTCAGCTCCCGCCGCACCCGCGCGTGCCAGTACTCCGCCAGGGCCTCGGTGAGCTGGACGGACAGCCCGTGCAGCTCCAGGTACTCGCGGTAGGCGTTCTTCGCGAACAGCTCCGCTGTCGCGGTCGAGACCGCCGGCCCCATGGTGGCGAGCTGGAACGCCACCACGTCGGTCTCCCCCGCCGCGCGCGGCCGGAAGAAGTCGGCCAGGCACAGCCGCGCGTCGCGGCGCTGCCGGGGGAAACTGAACCGCTCCAGCTCCGATCCCGACTCCGACAGCACGATGAGGTCGTTCCCCTCGCTGGCGCACCGGAAGTAGCCGTACACCACGGCGGCCTGCAGCAGCCCCTCGGTCTGCGCCCGCTCCAGCCACATCCGCAGCCGCGGCCGCCCCTCGGTCTCCACCAGTTCCTCGTAGCCGGGGCCGCCCTCCTTCCGCGACGGCTTGAGCCCCCACTGCCCCATGAACGTCGCCCGCTCGTCCAGGTACGCCCCGTACTCCGCGAGCGGCACGCCCTTCACCACGCGCGTCCCGAAGAACGGCGGCTCCGGCACCGGGTTCTCCGCCGATATTTCCCCGGAACGTGCGCTGCTGACTGCGGGACCGTCCTGCTCCGCCGTTCCGGCGGCGCTGGC
>DATBBI010000341.1:0-10943 GCA_036271115.1 Trebonia sp. | reverse complement strand
GGTCACGACCCGGTTCAGCTGACGAATGTGTTCCACCCGTCGAATACGACGCTGACCGTCGCTCCGGCTAATGCCGCGCACCTTTCCACGTTCGGGGTCGACTGGGGGCGCGAAGGGCAGAGCGGCTTTTCCGCGCCGTTTTCGTGGTCCGGGTGAACGGCCCCGCTGAGCTGGCCCGGCCCCGGCCGGGTCTGGGAACTCGTGAGGCCGCTCTGCTGTTGATCGTGGCCGGAGGCGCCTGGGCCGCGACCGTTGCCCTGGCCCGCGGGATGGCGGGGATGACCGGCACGATGGGGCTGGGCCTGGCGGTGTTCGTGTCGGTGTGGACGCTGATGATGGCCGCGATGATGCTGCCCTCGGTGACGCCGACGGCCTCGCTGTACGCCAAGACCGTGCGGGCTAACCGGACGGTGCGGATTACCGGGCTGGTGGTGGGATATCTCGCGGTCTGGGCGGTGGCTGGCCTGCCCGCGTACGGGCTGGCGTGGCTCACCGGCTGGGTGACCGGAAGGCATCCCGGCGCGGCGCACATTCTCGCCGTGGCGGTCTTCGCCGCCTGTGGCGTGTATCAGCTGAGCAGGCTGAAGGAGCGCTGCCTGGCGCATTGCCGCTCGCCGCTCGCGCTGCTGTTGCACTACGGCTCCTACCAGGGCAGGCTCCGCGACCTGCGGGCCGGCGCCCATCATGGCGGATACTGCCTGGGCTGCTGCTGGGGCCTCATGGTGATCTTCATCGCGGCGGGCGTGATGAACATTGCCGCCATGGCCGGCCTGGCCGCTGTCGTGCTGGTCGAGAAGACCTGGAAACGGGGCCGGGCGGCAGGGCGGCTGGCCGGCATCATCGCGCTGGCCCTCGCGGTGGCCGTGATCTGGTTTCCCTGGCTGGCTCCAGGCCTGCACGCCGCACCCCCGATGATGACCTGACCTGCGTCGCCTACGCCGATACAGTTGCCGTATCGCGTGCAAAGGAGGGCGCCATGAGCTACGCCAGGCAACTGCTTGACATCCACCCGCCCGCCTCCGGCCTCGACGTCGGTGTGCTGGCTGCCGCTATCGACGCACTGACTGACTGCACTCAGGCCTGTACCGCCGACGTCGACGCTGACCTGGGCGAGCAGGACCTGGCCGAGATGGTCAAGTGCATCCGGCTGTGCCTGCACTGCGTCGACGTCTGCACCGCCACTGCCGGCGTCGTCAGCCGCCTGGCGGAGTACGACGCCAACGTGGTCCGCCCGCTGCTGGAGGCCTGCGTGGCCATCTGCAAGAGCTGCGGTGATGAGTGCGAGCGGCATGCCCCGCACTTCCAGCACTGCCGGATCTGCGCTGAGGCATGCCGTCGCTGTGAGCAGGCCTGCCGGGAGCTCCTGGCTGTCCTGAAATAGCAGGCCAGCCAGGCGGGCCGGGACGAGCCCTACGGGACGAAGATCAGGCCCTTGGGCGTGACCAGCCCGTCGGTGGCGACCGCGGCGACCTTGCCGGTCGTCAGGTCGATCGTGCCCAGGGAGTTGGCCGGGTAGCCGGGACCTGGGCAGGTGGACGGGGCGCTGTTGGCGTTGCACGGCGTCACCGCGGTGTACGCGGTCCCCGGAGTGAACGTGCCCGTGATGGCGTCGACCGTGTTGGATGAGGCGTCGGACGTGTACAGCGTCCCGGTGGCGGAGGTCGCCCAGGCGATGTCGTCCACCGAGTTAGAGATCTTCAGGACCTGCAGGTTCTGGCCGCTGGCACCGGAGAAGATCAGTTCCTCATCACCCTGGGAGTTCAGCACGAAGTCCCCGCCGAACTGCGGCGACGTCGACGGGACGACCCCGTTCGAGTCCGGGTCTGTGAGCGCGAGCGTGACCTTCTTGCCGCTGCTGCTTCCGTTTACCCCGGTGGCCGTGGCGTTGTCCGCGAAGAAGGGAGCGACCGCGGCGGTCTTGGCTCCGGCGTTGAGCGTGACCGCGAACACCGCGGGAGCGGACGCCGGGGCCTTGCCGGAGGTGCCCGGCGCGGACTCGCTGATCAGGATCTTCCCGTTGTCCACCGCGACGGCGTCGGTGCCGCCCAGGTTCGGGAGCGGCGTGGCGTAGGTGTAGTGCGTGACCGTGCCTCCGGACACCGTGTACAGGCTGGACTTCGAGTCCTCATTGACCGTCGCGAAAACCTGCCCGGTCGCGGCGTCGGCGCCCATTCCGTCGATCTTGCCTGTCACGTCCCACTGCTTCACGACGGAACCGGAAGGCGTGAACTCGACGAGGGTGCTGTCCAGGTTGCCGGAAGTGCTCGCCTCACCCTGCGAACCGACTCCGTTCTGGAAGCCGACGTAGAGGTTGCCGCCGAGGGCCACGATGTCGTCCGGCTGGCTCAGCGACTCGGTTGCCGTGGCGCCCTTGCCGTTTGGCTGGAAGCCGTGCTTGAGCGTCGTGCCCAAGACAATCTGCTTAACGGAAAGCGCGGAATTTGAGGCGCTCGCGGTTGAACTGGCGCTGGCGCTCGGGCTGGCGGTTCCCGAACTGGAGCTAGAGCTAGAGCTAGAGCATCCGGCCGTAGCCAGCAGGCCCGTGGCTACGACCGCGACGCCCAGGCGAGGCATCATTCGCATGCTGAAAATGTTCATAAACCGGTTTGTACGCGACCCCGGTGACGCAGGTCGCAGCGGAGTTTAACGCCAGGGCGAACGCTCCATGGCCGCGAGAAAGCCAGATTCTACACATCTGATAAACGCATAGCCTTGAGCTGGGCGGGCAGGAGGAAGGTCCATTGGCCGGCCCGGCGGGCGGCCTGTTGCCCGGATGGCAGGGACGAGTAAGGAGCACGATGAGGTTGCGAGCGCGTGTCCGGCGGGATCGGTCCGCGGGTATCCCGGCGGCCGGCGTCCCGCCTGCGGCCGGGGACCTTGAGCTGCCCGCGCCGGCCTGGCTCGCGCTGACCGCAGGCTGGAACTTCGCCGAGTCGCTCGGTCTCCCTCTCGTCGCGTACGTGGCAGGCGAGCGACTGGGCGGCCAGGGCCTCGGCATGGCGGCGGCGACGGCGGTGGTGTGGCTTACCGCTGCCGCCAGGAAAGTGCTGGCGGGCAGCATCCCCAGCCTGCTGGTGATCTCGGGCCTGGTCCTCACGCTGCAGACCGTGCTGGTACTCGCCACCGGCAGCGTGCTGCTCTTCCTGCTCCAGTTCCCCGTGGCCAACCTGGCCCTGTGCGCCCTGTTCGCCAGGACCGCGCCTACCGGCAGGCCGCTGGTGGCGAAGCTGGCCGCCGAGGTGGTGGCGCTGCGCCAGCCGTCCGCCGCACACCCCGGCCTTGAGAGCTTCTTCCGCGGGGTGACCTGGCTGTGGGCCGGGATCTTCGCGGCCACGGCCATTGGCCTGGCGATCGTGCTCGCCGTTGAGCCGGCCTCGGTCTTCCTCTTGTTCACGACCGTGGCGACCATCGCCGGCATCGCCGCGGGCACTGTCCTGTCCGTCCTGTGGTTCATCCGGATGCTGCGCCGCTGCGGCCTGCGGGTCCGCTTCAGGCACGCCTGACGCGGGACCGGGACAGAGGTTCAGGGTACGACGACGGCGCGTCCCTCGACGAGGCCGCGGGAGAGGCGTTCCAGTACCTGGTTGATGTCGTCAAGCCGGTGGGTTTCCGTTGCCGCCGTGAGCTTGCCTTGCTGCGCCAGGGCGATCACCTCCGCCAGGTCGTTGCGGCTGCCCCAGACGCTGGTGGTGAAGGCGACCTCGGATGCCTGGCTGAAGAACCCCATCGCCGCGGTTCCGCCGGCGAGGCCGACCAGCACGAACAGCCCCCGCCGGGCCAGCGAGGCCAGGCCCAGTCGCATCGTCGCGTCGATGCCGACGAAGTCGAGCACCGCCGCCGCGCCCTCGCCGCCGCTGAGCTCGCGGATCTCCTCCAGCGAGCCGGCGGCGGACCCGTCGATGGCGTGATCGGCGCCCAGGCTCATCGCGAGCTGACGCCTGACCGGTGAGGTCTCCACCGCGATCACGGTGGCGCTCGTCATCAGCTTGAGGTACTGGATGCCGTACTGGCCCAGCCCGCCGGCCCCGATGACCACGGCCGTGGTCCCCGCGAGCAGGTGCGGCAGGGCCTTCTTCACCGCCCGGTACGAACTCAGGCCCGCATCCGTCAGGCCCGCCGCCTTGACAAGGTCCAGCTGGCCGGCCGGCAGCAGGTGGCGGGCCGCCGGGACCAGGAGGTAGTCGGCGTAGCCGCCGTCCGGTCCCAGGCCTCCCCAGCGCGCGCCGTCGCACAGTTGCTCATGGCCGCCCAGGCAGAAGCGGCAATGCCCACAGCCCCAGCCGCCGTAGACCACGACCGGGTCTCCCTCGGCCGGGCCTTCGGCGCCCTGCCCGAGCCCGGCGACCCACCCGGCGTTCTCGTGCCCCAGGATCAGCGGAATGCGATGCGGCGGCACGCTGCCGTCCTGCTGATGCAGATCGGAGTGGCACACTCCCGCGGCGGCGATCTTCACCAGCACCTGCCCCGGCCCCGGACGCGGCGTGGGCACCTCCTCGATACGCAGCGGCTCCCCGATGGCGTGCAGCACCGCAGCCCTCATCCCGTCCTCCCTAACTCTGTATAGCAAGACTCACAGGAACATTCGAGCAGGAACCGAGAAGCACCGCGATGCTGCCGGGGCCTAGCCTTTTCAGTGGGAGGCCGGGACGACACCGGGCCCCTGAGTGCCAAGAAGGGAAGCCAGACAATGCCCGCGAAGGATGCCCAGACCCAGACTGAGTCCGACGGCTTCAGCGCCGAAGAGCGCGCCGCGATGAAGAAGCGCGCCGCCGAGTTGCGCGCGGAGGGGAAGAAGGGGGCCAAGAAGGCCGACGGCCTGCAGGCGGTCCTCGACGCCATCGCCGGGATGGCGCCGGAGGATCGTGCGCTGGCCGAGCGCGTGCATGTGGCGGTTACCGCGGCCGCCCCCGGGCTGATGCCGAAGACCTGGTACGGAATGCCGGCTTACGCGAACGCGGACGGCAAGGTCGTCGTCTTCTTCCAGGACTCGGGCAAGTTCAAGTACCGCTACTCGACCCTGGGCTTCCAGGAGGACGCGAACCTCGACGACGGCGACATCTGGCCGATCGCGTACGCCCTGACGGAATGGACCCCCGTGGTGGAGAAGAAGGTCGCCGAGCTGGTGAAGGCCGCGATCTCCGGATAGCCGTCACAGTCGTCTACCGCCGCGGGTTCATGTGCCGGTCCAGGAAGGCGATGACGCCATCGATCGCGTCCTCCTGGACCGGATCCGGCCCGGCGCCGGCCGCTCCGTCGGCCGACGCCGGGAAGAGGTAGCCGTGCAGCGGGTGGTCCCAGGTCACCCACGACGCCTCCTTGCCGCCTTCCCGCAGCAGCTCGTAGCTCAGGCGGAAGATCCCCTGCAGGTGGTCGTCGTCCCGGCCCATGACCAGGATCGGCAGGTCGATCGGTGCGATGCGCTCGAGGGCGACCGGAAGGTTGGTCCGTGACCGCACCCGCGCCGGGTCCCGCATCTGCATCTCCTCGATATCCCGCAGTCCTGTCTCCGGGTTGACCGGCGCGGCGTCGCTCATCCGCAGGTCGAGGAACTCGTGATTCGCCGGCTCGCTCGCCACGCCCGCCCGCAGGACGCCCGGGTACCGGGAGGCCAGCTTGAACAGCATCTCGCCGGCGTGGCTGACGCCGACGTGCCCGAGGTTGCCAGCGTCTACCTGCGGGTGCCGGGCGACGTGCCGCAGGATGGCGAGCTCATCCTCGAACTCCAGGGGCGACCGGTTCATGACCTCCATGCCCTGGCGCGCGTCGACCATGAGCGGGCCGCCGCGGTTGAAGCCGAGGTCGACCTCCGTCCGGTACCGTCCCCACCCGCACGCGTAGCCGGCCGCGAGCAGGCGCTCCATGATCGACGAGCGGGTGCGCGTCCACTCCCGCAGCCACCCGATCCCGCCCCCGCCGTTGCCGTAGGCGAGGAACACGAACGGGAACCGCCCCTCGTCGGCGGGCGTGCGCAGCACGTAGGGCACGTACAGGCCATCGCGGGACTCCGCCAGGTAGTACGCCGCGGGGCGGGCGGACCCCGCGACGTCCTCCGTGAAGATGGGCTCGTCGGTGGTTGTCATGCGGGCATCGTATGCCGCAGTTGCGTACCGCCGATACACGACATATCTTGATTAGTAGGTGGACTGGTAAAGAGGTGCACGACATGACGGTCTGGGACACGAACCGGATAATGGGCTGGTCGTCGAAGGCGGTGATCGCCGCCGTGGTGCTCGCCGTGCTGCTGGTGGCGGCCGTGCCGGTGGCGTTTGTCGCCGGAGTGATCTTGATGCTGTTCGGCCACATCATCGTGGGGCTCGCGCTGTTCGGCGCCTCGGTCCTGGCGGCCATCGGGGCCGTCGTGGTCGCGGGCGTGAGCGGCGTGCGGCACCTGCGCAAGATGGTCACCGAGCTGGTCAGCCAGCGCGGCTACGACGGCGGCTACGACGACCGGATCGTGCAGCTTCGCCCCGGCGAGTACGACTACCAATAAGCATTCGGCCCCGTCCGGGAGCCGTGGCAGACTCCTGCCATGGCCGTCAACCTTGTCCGCAGCGCGCGGCTCTTCGCCGGCACCGGGTACGCCTACGCCGCCACAGCCAGCGCGGGCGATCTCATCTTCACCGCCGGCGCCTGTCCGCTCGACAAGCAGGGCACGGTTGTCGCCCCGGGTGACCTCATCACGCAGACGCGCCTGGCGCTGGCCAACCTCAAGATCGCGCTGGAGGACTCCGGAGCGGCGATCGAGGACGTGGTCAAGACCACCGTCTACGTCGCGAGCAGCGACCGGGGTGAGCTCGCAGCCGCGTTTGATGAGGTGGCCGCCTTCTTCGGCGATCACGACGTGCCCAGCACGCTGCTCGGCGTGGCCTTGCTCGGCTACCGGGACCAGCTCGTCGAGATCGAGGCGATAGCGGTTCAGCCCACACCAGCACGCCGAGCGGCGGCCTCCCACACGGCAACGTCGCCGGCCGGCGAGTAAGAGCGCAGCGAGAGCCCGCCCGACGATCGCAGCAGCGCCCGCATTCCGTCCAGGGACCCCGGCGCCGCCCCGAGAGAACGCGCCTGCACGAGCACGTTGCCGAGCGCGGTCGCCTCCGCCGGGCCCGCGACGACCGGCAGGCCCAGCGCATCCGCCGTCAGCTGGCACAACAGCTCGTTCCGGGACCCGCCCCCCACGACGTGCACCACGTCGGCGTGCCGCCCGGACAGCGACTGCGCGGCGAGCAGGGCACGCCGGTAGGCGAGCGCAAGGCTGTCCAGGATGCACCGGACGATCTCCGCGGGCTCGGACGGGGCCGGCAGCCCGCGGGAGGACAGCCACGAGACGATCCGGTCCGGCATGTCCCCGGGCGGCAGGAACACCGGGTCGTCGGCGTCGATGACGAACCGCAAAGCCGGCGCCGCGGCCGCCAGCAAGAGCAGCGACTCCAGCGACCCGGCAGCAGGACCCCAGCACCGCACGCACTCCTGCAGCAGCCACAGCCCGGTCACGTTGCGCAGGTACCTGACGGTCCCGTCGATCCCGGCCTCGTTGGTGAAGTTGGCTAGCCGGCTCTCCTCGGACAGCACCGGCGCGGTCAGCTCCAGCCCCGCCAGCGACCACGTCCCCGATGAGATGTAAGCGAAGGCCGGGGAGGCAGCGGGCACCGCCGCCACCGCCGACGCGGTGTCGTGCGACCCGACCGCGATCAGCGGCACCCCGCTCACGCCAGGCAGCTCGCGCACCGGCCCGATGACGTCGCCCGGCTGGCGCAGTGGCGGGAACAGCCCGCGCGGAATCCCCGCCGCATCCATCAGCTCGAACGCCCACGACCGGGACGCCACGTCGAGCAGCCCGGTCGTCGAGGCGTTGGTCACCTCGGCCCCGACGGCCCCGGTCAGCCAGTACCCGAGCAGGTCGGGGATCAGCAGCAGCGTCGACGCGGCCGACAGCAAGGGCGTCCCCAGCGACGCCGCGAGCTGGTAGATCGTGTTGAACGGCAGGTGCTGGATCCCCGTCACCGCGTACAGCGACGAAGCCGGCACCGGCACCGACACCCCGGATGTCCGGGCGTCCCGGTAGTGCACCGGGTTGCCGACCAGCGCCCCGGACGAATCGAGCAGTCCGTAGTCCACGCCCCACGAGTCGATCCCGGCGCTGGCCAGCGAAAACGAGGCAGCGGCGGACCGCAGTCCGCTCGCGGCCGACGAGTACAGCCGCAGGATGTCCCAGTGCAGCGTGCCGCCGGCCAGCACCGGCTCGTTCGGGAACCTGCTGACCTCGTGCAGGGACACCCCGTCAGGCGACACCCGCGCCGCGAGCACCCGCCCGCCGGACGCGCCGAGATCGACGCCGGCCACGACGACGGAACCGACGGGCGAGGTCATCGCAGGAACGCCGCCGCCACGCCCGCGTCGACGGGGATGAGCAGGCCGGTCGTGAGCGCCAGGTCCCCGCCGCACAGCGCGAACACGGCGGCCGCGACGTGCTCGGGCAGCACCTCCCGCTTCAGCAGCGTCCGCGACGCGTAGAACGCGCCCAGCTCGGACTCGGGCACCCCGTACACGGCGGCCCGCGACGCGCCCCACCCGGAGGCGAAGATCCCCGACCCGCGCACCACGCCGTCCGGGTTGACCCCGTTGACCCGCACCCCGATGGCGCCCAGCTCGGCCGCGAGCAGCCGCACCTGATGCGCCTGGTCCGCCTTGGCCGCGCCGTACGCGACGTTGGACGGCCCGGCGAACACCGCGTTCTTGCTCACGATGTAGACGATGTCCCCGCCGAGTCCCTGTGCCTCCAGCATCGCGGCAGCCGAGCGCGACACCAGGAACGACCCGCGCGCCATCACGTCGTGCAGCAGGTCCCAGTCCGCGACGGACGTCTCGGCCAGCGGTTTCGAGATCGACAGCCCCGCGTTGTTCACGACGAGGTCCACCCCGCCGAACGCCAGCGCCGCCGCCGCGAACGCCTCCGCCACATCCGCCTCACGCGTCACGTCGGCGGTCGCCGCGACCGCCACATCCGCCGAGCCGAGCTCCCCGGCCACCGTGGCAGCCGCGCTAGCGTCCCGGTCGGCCACCACGACGCACGCCCCCTCAGCAGCCAGCCGCTCCGCCGTGGCCCGCCCGATGCCCGACCCGCCGCCGGTCACGAAGGCGACCCGCCCCGCCAGCGGCTTCGGCGACGGCCGCCGCCGCAGCTTGGCCTCCTCGAGCTCCCAGTACTCGATGCGGAACTTCTCGCGCTCCGGGATCGGCGCGTACGTGGAGATCGCCTCGGCGCCGCGCATCACGTTGATGGCGTTGAGGTAGAACTCGCCGGCTACCCGCGCCGTCTGCTTGTCCGCGCCGAAGCTGAACATCCCGACCCCAGGCACCAGCACGATCGCCGGGTCCGCACCGCGCATCGGCGGCGACGACGCGTCCGCGTACCGCTCGTAGTAGGCCTGATAGTCGCCGCGGTACACAGCGTGCAGCTCGCGCAGCCGCGCGACGACCGCCTCCAGCGGCGCGGACGGCGGCAGGTCAAGCACCATCGGCCGCACCTTGGTGCGCAGGAAGTGATCGGGGCACGAGGTGCCGAGCGCGGCCAGGGCGAACAGCTTCTCGCTGCCGGTGAACTCCAGCACCGCCGGGTGGTCGGTGTAGTGCCCGAGCTGCCGCCGGTCGGTGGAGGCGAGGCCGCGGATCACCGGTGCGAGGGCCGCGGCTCGCGCCCGCCGCTCGGTCTCCGGCAGTGTCGTGAAGATCTTTTCCCCGAACGGCCTCGTGGTTCCCCGCTCATCGATGAACTTCTGCGCGGCGTGGATGATCTCCAGCGAGTGCGCCTCGCACTCATCCGACGTGTCGCCCCAGGCGGTGATGCCATGCCCGCCGAGGATCACGCCGATGGCCGCCGGGTGGTCCCGCTTGATCGCGGCGATGTCGAGGCCGAGCTGGAACCCCGGCCGCCGCCACGGCACCCACGCCACGCGGTCGCCGAAGCATTCGGCGGTCAGCGCCCGGCCGTGCGCGGCCGTCGCGAGGGCGATCCCCGCGTCCGGGTGCAGGTGGTCGACGTGCGCGGCCTCGACAAGGCCGTGCATCGCGGTGTCGATGGACGGCGCCGCCCCGCCCTTGCCGAACGCGCAGTAGTCGAACGCCGCGACCATCTCGTCCTCGCGCTCGACACCCGGGTAGACACCCGCCAGGTCGCGCAGCGCCGCCAGCCGCAGCACGGCCAGGCCCGCTTCGGTAAGCGTGCCGAGGTCGCCGCCCGAGCCCTTCACCCACAGCAGCTCGGCCGGCTTCCCGGTGACGGGGTCGGTGGCGGTGCCCTTCGCGGAAGTGTTCCCGCCCGCGTAGTTGGTGTTGCGCGGATCGGCGCCAAGCCGGTTGCTGCGCGCGAGCAGCGCGCGGACCGCGTTGTCCATCAGGCTCAAGCACCCCAGCCTGCGGGGGAACCGCCCTGCCGTTCCGCGATGATCTTTTCCCCGTACCCGGACGCGAGGTAAGCGGACACCGGATCGGGCGCGAGGCCCATCTCTTCCCGCAGCCCGGCGAGCAGCGGCCGGACGTCGGTGTTGTAGGCGTCCATGAGCGCGGCGTTCGCGGCGAGCACGTCGCCGGCGAGCTGTGCCTCGCGGAGCGCCTCGGCGTCGACGAGCAGCGCCTTGGCGGTCGCCTCCTGGACGTTCATGACCGAGCGGATCTGCGCGGGGATCTTCGGCTCGATGTTGTGGCACTGGTCGAGCATGAACGCCACCCCCGCGGCCGGGGCGAGCGCGCCAGCCTTGACCACCTCGTGCGTGATCCGGAACAGCTGGAACGGGTCCGCCGCCCCGACCATCAGGTCGTCGTCGGCGTAGAACCGGCTGTTGAAGTCGAACCCGCCGAGCCGGCCGGCCTTGAGCAGCAGCGCGACGATGAACTCGATGTTCACGCCCGGCGCGTGGTGGCCGGTGTCGACGACGACCATGGCCCTG
>DATBBI010000340.1:0-6374 GCA_036271115.1 Trebonia sp. | reverse complement strand
GTAGCCGCCGCCCTGGCGCATCAGGTGGTAGGCGCCGACCTGCGGGGCCAGCCGGCCCGCGACCTCGGACATCGGCGCGAGCAGCGGCAGGCTGCCGTCGGCGAGCTGGACGGTCTCGTAGGCGATGCCCGTGACGCGGTTCGCGAGCAGGGCGTCGGTGCAGGCCTTGTCGGCCGCGAGGTGCAGGTAGGTGAAGAGCACCTGGCCCGGGCGCATCCGGTGGTACTCCTCGGCGATCGGCTCCTTGACCTTGAGCACCAGGTCGGCCAGCCGCCAGACCTCGTCGGGGTCGGGGATGATCGTCGCGCCGGCCGCGATGTAGGCGTCGTCACCGAGCTCGGAGCCCGCGCCCGCGTCCTTCTCCACGAACACCTCGTGACCATGGCCGGTCAGCTCACGCACGCCCGCAGGCGTAATCGCGATGCGGTACTCGTGGTTCTTCACTTCACGGGGGACGCCGATCTTCATTGACCGTCCTGCCTTTCGACTCGCCGCGGCCTAGATCCCTCTATGGTGCATGATTTTCGGATGACTGCCAATATCGCTGAACTTAATTCTGTATGATCTAACTATGGCTCTTGAAAGTTCAGCACGACCGGCCCGGACGCCGGGTGCGCCGAATACCGTTCGGGGGACGGTCCCGGCCCTCGACCTCGACGAAACGGACCGGCGCATCGTCCTCGAGCTCGCCCGCGACGCCCGGCTGCCGAACAACACGCTCGCCAGGCTCGCCGGCATCGCCCCGTCGACCTGCCTGGGTCGGGTGCGCGCGCTGCGCGAGCGCGGGGTCATCCGCGGCTACCACGCGGACGTGGACCCGGCGGCGCTCGGCAGGCCGCTGCAGGCGATGATCGCGGTGCGGCTGCAGTCCGACGCCCGCGGCCACATCCGCGCCTTCGTGGCGGACGTCGCCACCCTCGATGAGGTGCTGAACGTGTTCTTCCTGGCCGGCAAGGACGACTTCCTGCTGCACGTCGCCGCGGCGTCCACCGAGGGCCTGCGGGACTTCGTCGAGGACCTCAGCTCCAACGCCGACGTCGCCTACACCGAGACATCGCTGATCTTCGAGCACGTCCGCGCCGCCCTCGCCCAGTAGCCTCGCCCGGTAGCCTCGCCAGGCGGTTCCGGGGCCGCGGGACCACAATTCACTGATGGCTTTCCTGTGCGGGCGGGTACTGGTTCACCGCCAGGACTCCGGCGAAGATGAAGGCACCGGCCGGTCGGGCCGGATCACACGAGAGGCAGGCGGCAATGTCATCTCAGCCGGTTCAGGACGCCCTGGCGCGCGTCATCGAGGACGTCGTGGCGCCGGGCGCGGCGCACGTGGATGCGTCCGGCGAATTCCCCGGAAAGCAGATCGACGCGCTGGCGCAGGCGGGGCTGCTCGCGCTGACGGTTCCCGCCGAGTACGGCGGCGGTGGCGGCGGGCTGCGCGACGCCGCGGAGGTGGTCCGCGAACTCGGCGCGGTATGCGGCTCCACCGCGATGATCGTGACCATGCACTACTCCGCGACCGCCGCGATCGCGGCAGCCGGCGACGAGGAGACGCTCGCCGCGATCGCCGCGGGACATCACCTGTCGACGCTCGCGTTCTCCGAGACCGGATCCCGCAGCCACTTCTGGGCTCCGCTGGGCACCGCGACCGCGGAGCCAGACAGTACCGCGGAGCCAGACAGTACCGTGCGACTGGACGCGAGCAAGAGCTGGGTCACGTCGGCGGGGCACGCCGACAGCTACGTCTGGTCGAGCCTGCCGCTCGCCGCCGACGGCCCGATGACGCTCTGGCTGGTCCCGGCGGACGCCGCGGGCCTCTCGATGTCCGGCGCGTTCGACGGTCTCGGCCTGCGCGGCAACGCGTCGGCCCCGATGACAGCCGACGGCGTCCACGTGCCGCGCGCGGCGATGCTCGGCGCCGACGGCGGGGGCCTTGACCTGGCCCTGGCGGCAGTGCTGCCGGTGTTCCTGATCTGCAGCGCGTCGATGAGCGCGGGCCTGACACGCCGGCTCGCCGACGAGACCGCGGCGTACCTGCAGCGGACGCAGCTGCGGCACCTCGGCCAGTCGCTCGCCCAGCAGGTACAGCCGCGCGCTGAGCTGGCGCGGCTGCGGATCGAGGCGGACCGCACCTGGGCGCTGGTTTCCGAAACGCTCGCCGCCGCCGAGGCCGGACGGGCAGACGCCCAGCTCCTGGTGCTCGAGGTCAAGGCGGCGGCCGGCGAGGCCGCCGCGGACGCGGCGGACCTGGCGCTGCGCGCCGGCGGCGGCGCGGCGTTCCGCAAGGAGTCGGTGGTCGAGCGGCTGTTCCGCGACTCCAGGGCGGCGCGGGTGATGGCGCCGACGACGGACGCGCTCTACGACTTCATCGGCCGTGCGCTGTGCGGCCTGCCGCTGCTCGGGGACGTCGCGTGACCGGCTCCGTCTCAGTGCAGAGCTCCGTTTCAAGGCAGGGCCTGGTGCTTGGCGCGGTCGCCTACGACCCCAAGGTCGTCACGATCTGGGACGGGTTCCGTGCCTGGCTGCGCGGGCCTGGCGGGCTGGACTTCGACTACGTCCTGTACTCGAACTACGAGCGCCAGGTCGAGGACCTCGTGGCGGGCCGCGTCGACGTGGCGTGGAACTCACCGCTCGCCTGGGTCCGGGCCCGGCGGCTGGCGACGGCGCGCGGCGTCACCCTGACGCCGGTCACGATGCGCGATACCGACCGCGACCTGCGGTCGGTCGTCGCGGTACGCGCCGATTCTCCTGTCGGGTCGCTCACCGACCTGCGCGGGCGGACCGTCGGCACCGGCGCCGTCGACTCGCCGCAGTCCACGCTGCTACCGCTGTCACTGCTGCGCGCCGCGGGCCTGCGCCCCACTGCCCGGGGTGGCGGCGCCGACGTCCAGGTGCGCCGCTTCGACATCGGCGTCGGGCTGCACGGCGACCACATCGGCGGCGAGCGCGACGCGGCCCGCGCCCTGTTCGGCGCCGACCCGGTGGACGCGGCCTGCGTGATCGACTCAAACCTGCTGCTGTTCGCGCGCGAGGGCGTCCTGCCGTCCGGTTCGGTCCGGGTCCTCGCGCAGACACCGCCGTACGACCACTGCACGATGACCGCGGGCCCGTCCGCCGACGACACGCTGACCAAGCGCTTCGGGGAGCTGCTGCTCGGCATGGACTACGGCGACCAGGACCTGCGCCCGCTGCTGGACCTGGAAGGTCTCACGCAGTGGCTGCCGCCGCGCCTGGAGGGCTACGCGCAACTCGAGCGCGCCGTCGACGAGGCCGGCTTCTACGACGCCGAGGGCACCATCCGTGCGAGCGACTACCGACCTTGACGGCCTCGGCCTGGACGACGGCGGGCACCTGCTGGTGCAGCGGGCACTCGAGCCGCTGCCGCCCGGCGGCCGGCTGACCGTCACCGGCAGGCACCCGGCGCTGCGCGTCCACCTCACCGCCTGGTGCCGGGAACACGGCCATCGGCTAGCCGCCGACACCGAGACCAGCGCCGCCACCGGCTCCGATGTCCCCGTGGAGATCATCAAGGGCACGGCCGGCGAGCGGCGCTGGCACGACGCGCAGCGGGCCGGGACAGCGCAAGGGCCGCCGGACCAGAACGCCGACCCGCGCTGGGGCCTGGCCGCCCGCGGCGCGCTCGTCGAGGCGGGCGGCCCGCCCATCGGCGCCGAATGGACCGAACGCGAGCACGTCTGGGCCGACATCGCCCCCCGGCTGTACGCGGCCGCGGCCGCGAGCCAGTGGGACCCCGCGACGGCGGTGAACTGGACAGCCACACTCGATGTCCCGGACGAGATCGACCGCGCCGTCGTGCAGCTCATGACCTACCTCGTGGAGAACGAGCAGGCGGCGCTGATCATCCCGGCGCGGCTGCTCAGCCAGCTGCACCCGCACTTCCGCGAGGTGATGCAGCTGCTCGCCACCCAGGCCGCCGACGAGGCGCGGCACGTCGAGGTCTTCACCCGCCGCGGCCTGCTGTCCGGCGGCCTGCTCGGCACGTCCAGCGCCGGCGGCCGCGCCTCGCTGCAGACCCTGCTCGCCGAGCCGGACTTCACCACGGCGTCGTTCCTGCTCTCCGTCCTCGGCGAGGGCACCTTCCTCGATCTGCTGCGTTTCATCCATGAGCACGCGCCGGACCCGGTCACCGCCGACGTGACCCGGCTCGCGCTCCGCGACGAGGCGCGGCACGTGGCGTTCGGCGTGTCGCACACCGCGCACCTCGTCACGACCGACAAGTCGTACCTCGGCGTGCTGCGGCAGTCCGTGGAGCGGCGGCACGCCGCCCTGCAAGACACCGCAGGCCTGAACTCCGAGGTCTTCGACTCCCTGGTCCTGCTCGCCGCGGGCTCGTGGGAGCCCGCCGCGATCCGCCGCGGCTGGCAGGCGGTCCGCCGGCTACAGCACCAGATGGACGAAGGCCGCCGGCGCCGGCTCGCGTACATCGGCTTCCCCGACGACGAGGCGGCCGAGCTGTCCGCCCTGCACACGCGTAACTTCATGTAGATGCTCCTGACGTACGGACACGGCACCGAGCCGGCCGAACGCACCATAGAAATCCTGCGAGCAGCGGGCGTCTCCTCGCTCGTGGACATCCGCACGGCGCCGGGCAGCCGGCGCAATCCGCAGTTCGCCCGCACCGCCCTCGAGGACTGGCTGCCAGCAGCGGGCATCGCCTACCGCTGGGAGAAACGCCTCGGCGGCTTCCGGCGGCCGAGTCCCGACAACCCGGACGTGGTGTGGCGGGAGGATATGTTCCGCGGCTACGCCGAGCACATGCGCTCGCCCGATTTCCGCACCGCCATCGACGCCGTCCTGGCCGAGGCTGAGGCTGAGCCTGAGGCGGGGCCGGACACGCCCCATGTCACGGTGATGTGCTCGGAAAGCCTGTGGTGGCGCTGCCACCGCCGCCTGGTCGCCGACTTCGCCGCGGTCGCCCGCGGGATAGAAGTCAGCCACCTCATGCACGACGGACGCCTCGAACCCCACCGCCCCACCCCTGGCGTCCGGCTCCGCGACGACGGCCTGCTGGTCTACGACGCCGGCCAGGATCAGCTGATGTAACGCAAGACCGCCGTGAGGTGCACGAAGTCCGCCACGTCGAGCAGCCGCAGCACCTGCCGTTCCGCCGGCCTGATGCCCGTGCGCTCCTCGTCGTGGTACACCCGGGGCTCGCTGACCTGGAAGGTCAGGCCGCGGGTACGAAGCAGGCCGCCTCCGGCGGCCTGGATGTTTCGCAGCCAGTCCGTATCCGCGCCGTAGGTCAGCGCGACGATGAACCCGTCCCGCGCCTGGAACACCTCGACCGGCGTCCGGTACTCACGCCCGGACCGGCGGCCGCGGTGCACGACGAGCCCCAGACCCGGCAGCCAGGGCGCGATGTGCCGCGCAACCCGGTTCAGCCCAACCTTGTTCCAACGTGCGACCTGCCCGGGAATCGGCACGGCATCTCCCTGCCACGGCGGATAATGCAAAGCCTAGCGCCGGGGCGGCCGTTAGAGTCGGGCGGTACAGGACCCCCAGGACAAGGGCCCAAGGAGAAGCGACCCAGAACAAAGGAGTGCCGACGTGCGCCAGGACCCCGACCCCCGTGCCGCCGAACGTGACGCGCTCGGCCAGTACCTCGACTACCAGCGCGAAACGATCCTGCTCAAGACCGAAGGCCTCACCAAGGACCAGCTAGCGCAAAAGATCCCCACCTCGGACCTCACGCTGGCCGGTCTCCTCTACCACCTGGCCCTCGTCGAGGAGAGCTGGCTGGAGGGCCGCTTCCTCGGGCTCCCCGATCGCCCTGACTGGGTGGATGTCGACTGGGTCGCCGACCCCGACTGGGAGTTCCGCACCGCCACGGCGATGGACCCGGAAGCACTGCGCCAGCGCTACCGCGACGCGTGCGAGCGCAGCCGCCAGGCCGCCGCGTCCGCGGCCAGCCTGGACCAGCTATCGGTCTTCAAGGGAAACGACGGCTGGCAGTTCACGCTCCGCTGGGTGCTGCTGCACCTGATCGAGGAGACCGCCAGGCACGCCGGCCACGCCGACCTGCTGCGCGAGGCCATCGACGGCTCTGTGGGCGAATAAGCTGCCAGCGTGGGGGGTGCGTACGCGGACCGGCGCGGACACGTCATCGTCTGCGGGCTGCCTGGCGTCGGCTTGCGGATCGTCGAGGAGCTGGCGCTGTCCGGCGTGCCCGCGGTGGTCGTCGACGACGCCCCTGACCCGCCGCTGGCGCGGCTGATCGGCAGCTGGGATATCCCGCTGATCACCAGCACCCGCGCGGAGGAGGCGCTCACCAGCGCCGGGCTGGCCGGCGCCATCGCGGTGATCTGCGCGCAGCACGACGACCTGCGCACGCTGGAGACGGCGCTGCTCGCCCGCAGGCT
>DATBBI010000339.1:0-1714 GCA_036271115.1 Trebonia sp. | reverse complement strand
GCTGCACAGCGGCGACGCGGCCCGGATCGACGACGAGGGCCTGGTCTACCTGGTCGACCGGATCAAGGACATGATCAACCGCGGCGGCGAGAACGTGTACTGCGTGGAGGTGGAGAACGCCCTGGCCGGCGCGCCGGGCGTCTACGAGGCGGCGGTCCTCGGCGTGCCCGACGAGATGATGGGCGAGAAGGTGGGCGCGGTCATCGTGCCGATGCCCGGCGCCACCCTCGACATCCCGGCCGTGCTCGGCTACCTGGGCGACCACATCGCCGACTTCAAGGTCCCCCAGTACGTCGCGGTGAGCGCGACCCCGCTGCCGCGCAACCCCGGTGGCAAGCTGCTCAAGCGGCGGCTGCGCGAAGACGTCGATTGGGCCGCCGCCTTCCGCCGCTGACCGGCCTCCAGCCTGACCCGCCCCGCATAGGGAGCAAACCGCCTGCGCGGGTTATCGTGGCAGTGTGACCGCCACGTCGGAAGCCCAGCCGGGAACCCGGAGTGGCGGTATCACGCCTGCGCAGACCCTGACCCGCCGGCCGGAAACCAAGGGCTCCACCAAGATCAGCCTGACCGACCGGATCGTATCGACGGCCGCCCGGTGGATCTACGAGGGCAGGCGGGTGGACATGCAGGGCCTGGCCGACGAGCTGGGCGTGTCGCGGGTGACCCTGTTCCGGCGCGTCGGCGGCCGGGAGGAGCTGATCAGTAAGGCCCTGTGGCGGCTCACCGAGCGCATGCTGGAACTCGCCGTCGCGCGCTGGGAAGCCGAACGGCCCGAGGGGGAGCTGCACACCCCCGGCACCATCCGGCACATCAACGCGATGGTCGCAGGGTCAGCGGGCCTGCGCCGGCTGCTGGACGACGAGCCCGCCCTGACCATGCGCGTGCTCACCGACCCGCGCGGCCAGGTGCAGAGCGGGATCGTGGCCCTCAACGAGGAGCTGCTGCGCCGCGACATGGAAGAGTTCGGCCTGGTCACGATCATCGAGCCGAGCGCGCTCGCGTACGCGCTCGTCCGGCTGGGCGAGTCGTTCCTCTACGCGGACGTGCTCGCCGCGCGCAAGCCCGACGTCGCCACGGCCAACCGGCTGCAGCAGGCCATCATCGAGGGCATCCTGCCGTAGCAGGATGCCCTCGATGCCCTACACCTAGACGGCGGCCTGGAGCTTGGCCAGCTCCTCCTGCACCTTGGCCTCGTGCTCGGCCTCGTCCCGCTTGGCGTCACGCGTCCGCCAGCGGCCCCGCAGCAGCGGGATGCTGAGCAGGAAGAAGACGATGCCGCCGAAGCAGATCCAGTACCACGTCTTCCACTGCCCGGCCGTCTTGGCCGCGGCGTTCTGCACGTCCGCGCCGTGCGCCTTCAGGTAGGTGAAGACCCCCGGCGGCACCTTGGACAGCGCGGTCAGCTGCGCCGAGTACGGGGCGATGGTGTTCAGCTGCGCCGAGTACGGGGCGATGGTCTTCAGGTCCGTCGCGTACGGGGCGACCTTCTGCAGGTCGGGCGCGACCGCGATCACGCCGTTGATGGCCGCCTTGTTCTGCGAGATGCTCGTCAGCATGGCGACGCCCTTGGCGCCACCGCCGGCCGCGGCGATCGCCTGGGTCAGCAACGGGCCCGGGATCTTGGCCGGATTCGAGTAGGTGGCCAGCTTGGTGAACAGCGCCGGGTGAGCCTGGATCACCGCGAGCTGAGGCGCGAACTTCTGCGCGTTCGCGA
>DATBBI010000338.1:0-2812 GCA_036271115.1 Trebonia sp. | reverse complement strand
CCCCGTCTTCCACGACGACCAGCACGGGACCGCGATCGTGGCGCTCGCCGCGCTGCGCAGCGCCGCCCGCGTGGTCGGCAAGGAACTCGGCGCGATGCGGGCGGTGGTCTGCGGCGCGGGCGCCTCCGGGATCGCGGTGTCCAAGATCCTGCTCGCGGCGGGCATCGGCGAGCTCGCCGTCGCCGACAGCAAGGGCATGATCTATGACGGCCGCGACGGCCTGAACCCGGTGAAGGCCGCGCTCGCCCAGGTGACCAACGCATCCGGGTACGCAGGCTCCGTGGAGTCGGCACTGCGCGGAGCGGACGTGTTCATCGGCCTGTCGGGCAGTGTCCTTCCTGAGGAGGCCGTCAGCAAGATGGCCGAGGGCGCGATCGCCTTCCTGCTCTCCAACCCGGAGCCGGAGATCCACCCGGACGTCGCGCGCCGGCACGTGTCCGTGGTGGCGACGGGGCGCAGCGACTTCCCGAACCAGATCAACAACTCGCTGGCCTTCCCCGGCGTGTTCCGTGCGGCGCTCGACGTCCGGGCGACGACCGTGACGGAGCGCATGAAGCTGGCCGCCGCGGACGCGATCGCCGCCCTGGTCGGCGGCGACGCCGCCCCGGGCTACGTGATCCCGAGCCAGTTCGACGAGCGGGTCGCCCCGGCCGTCGCCGCCGCGGTCGCCGCCGCGGCCCGCGCCGACGGAGTGGCCCGCCGGTAACTGATTTCAAAGACGACCCGATAAGGTCGTGACCATGTTTGCCGTCTACGCCGCGCGTATCGATGCCGATAATCCACTGAGCGGGCTTGAGGCGGGGGAGCGGCCCGATCCGCGGCCGAAGGACGGCTGGACGACCGTGACCGTCAAGGCGACGGCGCTCAACCACCACGACGTGTGGTCGCTGCGCGGGGTCGGGCTGCCTGCGGACCGGCTGCCGATGATCCTCGGCTGTGACGCCGCCGGGTTCGACTCCGGCGGCAACGAGGTCGTCGTGCACGCCGTGGTGGCGGATGCCGACGCGGGCGGTGGCGACGAGACCCTCGACCCCCGCAGGTCGCTGCTGTCCGAGCGTTACGACGGCACGTTCGCCGAGCAGGTCGCCGTGCCCAGGCGCAACCTGGTACCCAAGCCCGCGGCCCTGTCGTTCGAGGAAGCCGCCTGCCTGCCCACCGCGTACCTGACGGCGTACCGGATGCTGTTCGAGAAGGCAGGCGTGGAGCCGGGCGCGACGGTCCTGGTGCAGGGCGCCGGCGGCGGGGTGTCGACCGCGCTGGTGCTGCTCGGCCGGGCGGCCGGATACCGGATGTGGGTGACCAGCCGCAGCGAGGGCAAGCGCGAAGCCGCGCTCAAGCTCGGCGCCGATCAGGCGTTCGCCACCGGCGCCCGGCTGCCGGAACGGGTCGACGTGGTCATGGAGACGGTCGGCGAGGCGACCTGGGGGCACTCCCTGCGCTCGCTCAGGCCAGGCGGCCGCATCGTCGTGTCCGGCGCCACCAGCGGCCAGGTCCCGCCCGCCGAGCTGAACCGGGTGTTCTTCACCCAGCTGTCCATCGTCGGGTCGACGATGGGAACGCGCGACCAGCTCGGCAGGCTGCTCCGCTTTCTCGAGCAGACGGGCACCCGGCCGCTGATCGATCGCGTGCTTCCGCTGCGCGATGCCCGAGCGGGTTTCGCCAGCATGATCGACGGCACCCACACCGGCAAGATCGTGTTCACGCCTTAAGGCCACCAACGTCCGCCGCTGGGAGCGGGGTTTATCGCTCCTCGGTGGCTTCCCCGGATGGAGGTGCGGGGTCGCTCGGGTCCGCCGCGCCCTTCGCGGGCTCCTGGTGCGCGCCGAAGACCTCGGCGCGGATGCGGTCCAGGGTTTCTTCCAGGATGTTGCGGAGGTCGGTGAGGACGTCGCCGCCCAGGGCGCCGGAGTCCCAGGCGACCTTGCGCAGGTCGGTCGCGAAGTCCCTGGCGAGGCGCTCCAGGTCCCGGAACGCGCCCATGTCCTTCGGGCCTGGCCAGCTCCGGCGGCCGGGCCAGTCGCTCCAGCGGCCCCATTCGCCCCAGCCGAGCCAGGAACCCCAGTCATGGGCGCCGTGCGGGTGCCCGGCGCCTTCGCCGGACTCGCTGCTTTCTGGGCCAGGTTGCTCGTTTGCCGCCTGTTCCCAGGTGGAGCGGAAACCCTCCCTGGCGTCATCGCGCAGGGCCGCTGCCTCTTCGCGCAGCCACTGGGAGCGGCTGCGCGCTTCGCCGCGCGCCTGCTTCGCCTGGCCGCGCGCTTGCCGTGCCGCGTCGCGGACCTGGCGGGCTTGCGCCCACGCGGCCTCCTTGGCCTGCCTCGCCTGCTCGCGGGCGGCGTCCTTGGCGTCCCTGGCCTCCTCGCGGCCGCCGGCGGCCGCGTCCTCGCGGGATTCCCGCTCGGTGCGGCGCATCTCCCTGGCGGCGAAGGTCAGTTCCTCTCGCAGGTTGCGGACCGTTTCCCTGACGTCCTCGCGCACCTCGCGGACGATGTCGCTGACCGACGCCGACAGCTCCTCCTCGAGCTCGTCGAGCTCGTCGCCGCGGTTGCGCAGCTCCTCGCGGCCCGCCTCGGTGATCCGGTAGACCTTGCGGCCGTTCTCTTCGTCGTGGGTGACCAGGCCTTCTTCTTCCAGCCTTGCCAGCCTCGGGTAGATAGTGCCGGGCGACGGGGCGTAGACGCCCATGAACCGGTCGCGCAGCAGCCGGATGACCTCGTAGCCGTGCCTCGGCTCCTCGTCTAGCAGTCGCAGCAGGTACAGCCGCAGCCGTCCATGACGGAATACCGGGCTCATCGGGTCTCGCTTTCCATTTCCG
>DATBBI010000337.1:0-11917 GCA_036271115.1 Trebonia sp. | reverse complement strand
CGAGCAGCGGGGCGGCCTGACCGCGGTCGACATTTACGGGCTGTCCGAGGTGATCGGGCCTGGCGTCGCACAGGAGTCCGCGACGACCAAGGACGGGCTGCACATCTGGGAAGACCACTTCTACCCGGAGATCGTCGGGCCCGACGGGGAGGTGCTGCCCGACGGGCAGCCCGGGGAGCTGGTGTTCACCACTCTGACCAAGGAGGCGATGCCGGTCATCAGGTACCGCACCCGGGACATGACGCGGCTGCTGCCCGGGACTTCGTACGCGCCGTTCCGGCGGATGGCGCGGATCACCGGGCGCAGCGACGACATGATCATCCTGCGCGGCGTCAACGTGTTCCCGACGCAGATCGAGGAGATCGTGCTGCGCGTGCCCGGGCTCGCGCCGCACTTCCAGCTGCTGCTCACCCGGCCGGAACAGCTGGATGAGCTGACCGTGCTCGTCGAGGCGGCGCCCGGGTCCGCGGAGGCGAGAGAAGCCGGGGCTCGCGAGGCGGCGGCCGCGGCGATCGTGCGAGCGGTGAAGGACAGCATCGGGGTGACGGTGCAGGCGAAGGTCGTCGACCCCGGGTCGCTGGAACGGTCGACGGGGAAGATGCGGCGCGTGATCGACGAGCGGCCGAAGTGAGCGAAGCCGTATCCGCGGGACGCGGGCCCGAGCGCCCCAGGCGCCAAGGCCGCCCGGGGCGCCGGGGGCACGACCTGGAGTCGATCCTGGTGACCGCCGTGCGGCTGTTCAACGAGCGCGGCTACGACGCGACCTCGATGGAAGACCTGTCCCGCGCGCTCGGCATCACGAAGTCGGCGATCTACCACCACGTCTCCTCGAAGGAGGAGCTGCTGCGGCTCGGTACCGGCCGCGCCCTTGACGGGCTGTTCGGCGTCGCGGCCGCGGCCGAGGCGCTGCCTGGCCGCGCCGTGGACCGGCTGGAGCACCTGGTCAGGGGCAGCCTCGCCGTGCTCGCTGCACAGCTCCCGTTCGTCACCCTGCTGCTGCGGGTGCACGGCAACACTCCGGCAGAACGCGAGGCCCTCGCCCGCCGCCGTGAGTTCGACCGGTTCACCGCGTCGCTGGTGAAGCAGGCCGTCGCGGACGGCGACCTGCGCACGGACATCGACCCGGCGCTGACCGCCAGGCTGCTGTTCGGCCTGGTCAACTCGGTGTCGGAGTGGTATAAGCCGCGGCCAGGCGACGACGGCGCCGCGGTGGCCGACGCGGTGTGGACGCTTGTCTTCGGCGGGATAGGGGTCGTTAGCAGCCCCGATCGCTGACAGGATGAACGCATGCAATCCGCACCGCTCTCCGGGACACCGCTCTCAGGGGCAGGGCTCACCAGGGCAGAGCTCTCCGCGGCGGTCGCTGACGCGGGCTGGCGGCTCATCCTCGGTGACCTGTGCACGCAGGTGGCCACCGAGTCCCTGCGGCAGGCTGCGGACACGGCCGCCACGCTGGCCACGCTCGACAGCGCCGTGCCGCCCGGAGATGGGCACGGGCAACTCCGCCTTGATATCCGCCCTGACCGGCTCGTGATCACCCTCGCCGGGGTGCTCATCGAGGGGCGGGCCTCACCGGCGAGCGCGGCTGCCGCCTGGGGCATCTCCGCCTGGCTGCGCGAACTGGGCCTTCCGCCGGAACCGGCGCGGGCGCAGACCGCCGAGATCGCGATCGACGCGCTGGACATCCCCACGGTGCTGCCGTTCTGGCGGGCGGTGTTCGGCTACACCGACGAGTCGCCTCTCGCCATCGTCGATCCCGCCGGCCGCGGGCCGGCGGTGTGGTTCCAGCAGATGGACGCCCCGCGGCCGCAGCGCAACCGTATCCACATCGACGTCTCGGTGCCGCACGACCAGGCGCAGGCCCGCCTCGACGCCGCGCTGGCCGCGGGCGGCAGGCTGCTGAGCGACGCGGCGGCGCCGGCGTTCTGGGTGCTGGCGGACCCCGAGGGCAACGAGGCCTGCATCACCACCTGGCAGGCCAGAGACTGACCCGCCTCGCCTGTCTTAGCCCGCGAGGACCGTCCTAGCCCGCGAGGATGCGCACCGGGACGCGAACCAGCATGGCGTCGATCTGGTCCTCGGTGACGCCGTGCTCCCACAGGTACGGCAGCACGTCCTGGCTGACGTGCAGGTAGTGCCACTGCGTGAGGTCGTCGAGCGAGCCGGGCTCGAACCAGTCGATGTAGCAGCAGGTGTCGTGGGACAGCACCATGCGGTCCGCGAGGCCGCGGCGGCACAACTCGACGACCAGGTCCGAGCGCTCCTGGAACGTCGCGAAGTGGTCGATGCCGAACCGGTCCATGCCGAGGGTGAGCCCGGCCTGAACCATGCTCTCCAGGTAGTCGGGATTATCGGTGGCGTCACCGCTGTGCCCGAGAACCACGCGGTCCAGGTCCGCGCCTTCCTGCTTGAGCACCTCCAGGATGGCCGGGCCGTGCTGCCCGGCGGCGTGCGTGTGGATGGTGACCGGCGTGCCGGTCTGGGCGTGCGCCTGTGCCACGGACCTGAGCACGCGCTCGACGCCCTGGGTCAGGCCCTTCTCGTCCACCGCGCACTTGAGCATCCCGGCCTTGACGCCGGTGCCGGCGATCCCCTCGGTGATGTCGCGGACGAACATCTCGGTCATCGCCTCCCGGTGCCGCCGCCAGAAGAACATCGGCACCTCGTCGAACGTGTAGATGCCGGTGGCCACGACGATGTTGAGGCCAGGGACCTGGTCGGCGATCCGCTTGACGCGCGGGACGTTCCGGCCCTGGCCGATCGCGGTGACGTCCACGATCGTGCCGATGCCGTGCTCAGGGAGCTCGCTGAGGCGCCGCACAGCGTCCGCCACGCGGGCGTCCTCGTCGCCCCACTCGTCGGGGTAGTTCTGCTGGACGTCGGCTGTCAGCACGAACACGTGCTCGTGCATGAGCGTTCTGCCGAGATCCGAGGCTGGTACCGGGCCGCGCGCCGTCTCTACCATCGTCACACCGGAATCCTCCCGCATCGCGGCCCTGTGTCAATTGCGGCCTGTGTCAATTGCGGCCTGTGTCAATTGCGGCACGGTGTCAACGGCGGCACGGGTCAACGGCGGCATCGCGTGGTGTCCGCTATCGTCGGCATATGGACGACGACGAGCAGTTCGCGGTCTCCTATCAGGGCGTCTCCCCAGGCGTCCCGGTGCTCACCAAGGACGGGACGCAGTTCGGCATCCTTGAGCACGTGCTCGAGGTCCCCGAGGAGGATGTCTTCGACGGGATCGTGGTGTGGACGGGCGGTGGCGGCTGGCTGGACCGGCGCGTCCAGCGCGACCTGAGCAAGGGCGAAAAGTCGGCCGCCCGTCGGCTGGAACTGTTCCAGCCGCAGCATCTCCGGTTCGTCGACGCGGACCACGTCGCGGCGATCACCGCCGGCTACATCCGCTGTGACCTGGACGCGGCGCAAGTGACCGCGCTGCCGCCGCCGGAGCGCAACACCCCCGTCTACTACGCCAACGCGATCGACCAGGCGGCTGGCGGTTACGGGCATCACGCGACGTACGGCACCCTGTTCCGCCGGGCACGGTGGAGCCGCGGGAGCTAGATAGAGCGGGTCAGCGATAGGCGAGCGTCCCGTCGTCGAGGTCGGCCGTGGGCAGGATCTCTTGCTCCTCATCGTGCTCAAGCAGGTGGGTCCAGGGCTCGCGATCGCCCTGCTTGTACAGGATGTGCTGGGAGCGCATGACGTAGCCGGGGTTAAAGTCGCCAGGATCGCACCACGGCCGTAGCCGCATGTCCTTGTCCTGAGGTCGCAGCGCGGGGACTACCATCGTGGCGCCTTTGTCCCGCATCGTCGACAGAAGGCGGCCGACCAGGTCGCTGACCAGGTCCACCCGGAGAGTCCAGCTATGCCGGAAGTAGCCGAAGATGTAAGCCATGTTGGGCACGCCGCTGATCATGATGCCGCGCCAGGTCACGCGTTCGGTGAAGTCCACCGGCGCGCCGTCGACGCTGAACGCGACGTCACCGAGAACGGAGAGGTTGAACCCGGTGGCGCTGACGACGATGTCGGCCGGGATCTCCTCACCTGAGCTGACCTTTATCCCGCGGGCGGTGAATGTCTCGATCGTGTCGGTGACGATCGAGGCCTTCCCCTCGCGCAGCGCCGCGAACAGGTCGCCGTCCGGGACGATGGCGATGCGCTGCTGCCACGGGCGGTAGCGCGGGGTGAAGTGCTTTTCGACGTCGATGCCCTCCGGCAGCATCGGGCGCATGGACTCGATGAGGAACGTGTGCAGCTCGCCGGGGGCGTCGTGCGACATCCGGGCCAGCAATTGGACTTGCTGGGTGTGCTGGCGGCGCAGGATCTCGTGTGTCCACTCCTCAGGGATGTCCAGGGCACGCAGCGTCACGGCGAGCTCATCGGTCACAGGCCGGGCGAAGTAGTAAGTGGGCGAGCGCTGCAGCATCGTGACATGCTCCGCCTTGCCGGATATCGCCGGGATCAGCGTCGCGGCCGTGGCGCCGGAGCCGATCACGACCACCCGCTTGCCCGCCAGCTCGAGGTTCTCTGGCCACTGCTGGGGGTGCACGATCGCGCCCTGGAAATCGTCCATGCCTTCCCACCGGGGCCGGTAAGGCTTGGCGTGGTTGTAGTAACCAGGGCACATCAACAGGAAGCCGGCGGTGAACCTGAGCCGCTGCCTGGTGTCGTCCCTGGTGACCTCGACGGTCCACCGGTGATCCGTGGTGGACCAGGAGGCGCTGGTGACCAGGTGCCGGTAGCGGATGTGCTGGCCGAGGCCGTCCTCATCGATGACCTCATCGAGGTAGGCGAGGATTTCCTCGCCCGCCGCGATCGACGGGCCGCGCCATGGCTTGAACCGGTACCCGTAGGTGAACAGGTCACTGTCGGAGCGCACGCCCGGGTACCGATGGGTCCACCAGGTTCCGCCCCGGTTGTCCTGGGCGTCCAGGATCACGAAGGTCCGGTCGGGGAACTTCTCTTGCAGGTGGTGCGCCGCGCCGATGCCGGAGACGCCTGCGCCGACGATGAGGACGTCGACGTGACCGGCGTTCTGGATCCCTTCAGTTCCGTGGGCGGGGGCAGTCGCCGTCGTCGTCATTGCTGGACCTCCGGGACGAGTTCACTGCTCCGGTGATTCTAGCTCTGGGCAACCCCGCCAGTTGGCGGGTGTTTTCTGACCGGCACTGGCGCATCGTGGCGTAAGCGGGCGCCGGGACCTGGGCGCGCGCCGGGCCGGAAAGAGGCAGCGATGAATGTGGGCAACGGGCGGCGAGGGACCGAATTCGTCGACGTCATAGTGGTCGGTGCGGGCCAGGCGGGCCTGGCGGTGAGCTACTACCTGCGGTCGTTCGGCATCGAGCACATGGTGCTGGAGAGGGGCAGCGTGGGGGAAAGCTGGCGAAGCGCCCGCTGGGACTCCTTCACGCTAGTTACGCCGAACTGGATGACCAGGCTCCCGGGATACACGCTCGCCGGGGGTACGGGAGCGGACTTCATCTCGCGGGATGCGGTGGTGGCCCTGCTGGAGCGGTTCGCGGCGTGCCTGCCGGTGGCCGAGCACGTGAACGTCCTGTCGGTCCGCCATGATGGCGGCAGCTACCTGGTGAGCACTCCGGCCCGGGAGTTCTCCGCGCGGGCGGTGGTAATCGCCGGCGGCGGACAGCGTGTCCCGGTGATCCCCTGGCTCGCCGAACGGCTGGCCACGGGGCTGCACCAGTGTGACGCCGCGCACTACCGCAACCCGGCCGCCCTGCCGCCGGGTGCGGTCCTTGTGGTGGGCAGCGGCCAGTCTGGTGCGCAGATAGCCGAGGAGCTGGCCGCCGGGGGACGTGAGGTGCTGCTGGCCACCAGTCGAGTCGGGCGAGTGCCGCGCCGCTACCGGGAGCGTGACGTGCACGAGTGGAGCGTCGAGCTCGGCCTGTATGACCAGGCCACCGCATCGGTGACCGATCGGGCAGCGCCGTCAGCACGCCGCTGTCGATCGCCTCGGCAACCCGGCCGAACAATTCGGTCACCGGACGTCTGAGCACCGCCGCGAGGTCCGCGACGGTGAAGGCCGAGCCGAGCAGCGCGGCGACCTGCAAAAGCTCCCGCGTCTCCGGTGACAGGAATGCCAGCCGCCGGGCAATCGCCGCACCCAGCGTCGGGGAGACGCCAAGGTGGTCGCTGCTCGCGTCCACATCCACGAATTGCCCCGATCTCCTCAGCCGCTTTCCCTGGGCCAGCCCGGTCAGCAATTCGGTGATGTAGAGCGGGTTTCCGGCCGCGCCTGACACCAGGCCGCGCAGGGCCGGACCCGGATCCCCTCCGGCCAGGCTGGCGACGAGGCGGTTCACCACCGCGTCCGGCAACGGGCCAAGCACGACCCGTTCCGCGCCGTGCTCTAGCCAGCTGCGTGTCAGTGCCGCGACGTCGGAGCCGCCAGCCCCGCTCCGCCGCGCGGCGGCCAGTAGCAGCGGGAGTTGCCCGGCGACACGGCCCAGCCGGTGGAGCAGCAGCACCGAGGCGGAATCCGCCCAGTGCAGGTCGTCGACGGCCACCAGCGCCGGCCCGGCCGCGCACCACTGCTCGACCAGCGCCAGGACCGACTCGATGACCGGATACTCCGCGTCTGTGACCCGGATCAGCGTCAGCACCTGCGCCGCCCGCGGGTCACCGGCTGCCAGCGGCTCAAGGCACGAGCGGATCGTCGCGAACGGCAACCGCTGGTCGAACTCTTCCGCCGCGCCAGTCGCCCTGGGCGAGAACCGCTCAGCGGCAGTCTCGAAGAACGCCCGCAGCACCGCGGTCTTCCCGATGCCCGGCTCGCCTTCGATCAGCACCAGCCGGCCGCGGCCTGCCGCCGCCTGGTCAGCCAGGCTCCTGAGGCGGTCGATCTCGTCGCCGCGGCCCACCACCTGGGCTCCACCCACCGTGGGCATACCGGGAGTCTCCCGCCCAGGCCGTGCGGGCGCAACCACGGAATGTCAGACCCCAGAGCTATATCTGTGACATGAAGCTCACTACACGCACCATCCAGCCGGATGGGCCCTTCTCGCTGGCCGCGGCCGCCGGGTTCGGGTTCGGGCCGAACATGGCGCGCCCGTTGCCAGCGGGGAACGAGATGCGGCTGGCGTTCGCCACCGACGACATGCGGCACCACGCCGGGGTCCGCCTGGCGCAGGTTCCCGGCGGGGCCATCGCGGCCACCATCGACACCGACGGGGATCCCGAGGCCGTGCTGCGGCAGGTCCGGCGGATTCTGTCGCTCGACCGCGACGCAACGCCGTGGGCGGAGGTCGGCGTCCGCGACCCCGTGATCGGCGCCCTGCAGCGCGAGCACGAGGGACTGCGGCCGGTGCTGTTCCACTCCCCCTACGAGGCCGCCGCCTGGTCGATCATCAGCGCCCGGCGGCACCGCGCGCAGGCGGCGGCGGTCCGCAACCGGATCAGCGCCGAGCTGGGGCGCACATTCACCGTCGGCGGCGAGCAGGTGCACGCGTTCCCGCTGCCCGGCCAGCTGCTGGCCGCCGCCGCGATCCCCAGCGTCGCCCCCAACCGGGTGAGGTGGCTGCAGGCGGTCGCCCACGCCGCCCTCGACGGCGCCCTCGAGCCCGGGCTGCTCGCGTCGATGGAGCCGGCGGCGGCGCTCGCGCACCTGCAGCGGCTCCCCGGCATCGGGCCCACGTATGCCATGCTCATCCTGCTGCGCGCCACCGGGGTCACCGACGTGCTGACGTTCGGCGAGCCGCGGCTGGCCGGTTATGTCGCGCACTTCTACGGCACCGGCCCAGAGCCGGCGTCGCCGGCCGAGCTCGAGCGGATCGCCAAGGGCTGGCGGCCGTTCCGCACCTGGACGGCCGTCCTGGTCCGCGTGGCGGGCGACCGGCTGGGCCTGCCCATCGCCGCCTGACCCGCCGCGCCATCTCCCGCGGGTGGTAGTGGCACCACGTCGCGTGACCGGCTGGCCTGATTGGCAGCGGGGCGGACGCGAGCCACACTGACGTAGCGTGAACGTCCTGCGGCCCGCCTGGTACCGGCTGACCGTCACCCCGCGCCGTCGCTGGGCCGGCTACCTCGGGCTGGTCCTGATCATCGGGCTGACCGGCGGCGTCGCGCTGGGGGCGGCCGCGGCCGCCCGGCGCACCGAGTCGTCGTTCCCGGTGTTCCTCGCCAGCACGAACCCGTCCGACCTCACCGTCCAGTATCAAGCCAGCGCGTATGCGGGCCTGCCGCCGTTCGCCCGCGTCGTCGCGGGCCTGCCGCTGGTGCGGCACGCGGAATCGGCCGTCGAGCCCGTCGCCGACGTGCTCGGCCCCGGCGGCGCGCCGCTGCCGGCCAGCATCGCCGCGAGCCTCACGGTGGCGTCCGTGGCGAGCGTCGACGGGCTGTACTTCGATCAGGACCGGGTCGGCGTCCTCGCCGGGCGGATGGCCGACCCGGCCAGCCGCGACGAGGTCATGATGAACGCGCGGGCGGCCAGCCTGCTGGGGCTGCGCGTCGGCGAGCAGGTCCCCATCGGCTTCTACACCGACGCGCAGGCGGGGTCGCCGGGCTACGGAACGGCGCGGGTGCCGCCGGTCGTCAGGATCGAGGCGAGGATCACCGGGCTGGTCGAGTTCAGCGACGAGCTTGTGCAAGACGACACCGACCGTCCGCAGGGCGACCTGCTGTTCACGCCGGCGCTGACGAAGACGCTGCTCGCGGCGGGGACGAGCAGCGGCATCTCCTGGTACGGACTCAAGCTCGACGGCGGCGCCGGCCGCGTCCCGGCCGTCGAGCGGGAGGCGGACGCCAGGCTCGGCCCCGGCGCCGCCGCCGGGTTCAGGGTCGCGTCGGCCGGCGAGGCGCAGATGCAGAGCAGCATCGAGCCGGACTGGATCGCGCTCGCCGCGTTCGCCGTCATCGCGCTCGCGGTCACGCTGCTCACCGGGGCGCAGGCCATCGCCAGGCAGGTCCAGGCGGGCGACGCCGACCGGATGGTGCTGCGGGCGCTGGGCGCCGGCCCCGCCATGATCGCCGCCGACTCCCTGCTCGGCCTGCTCGCGTCGGTCACGGCCGGCGCGCTGCTCGCGGTGGCCGTAGCGGTGGCCTTCTCCCCCGTCGCGCCGATCGGGCCGGTCCGGCCGGTCTATCCGGCGCCAGGGGTGGCGTTCGACTGGGCCGTGCTGGGCGGCGGGTTCCTGCTGCTGGCCGGCGTCTTCGGCGCGGTCGCGGTCTTCCTGGCGGCACGCGCGGCCCGCCGGGGACGCGGTCCTGCCTGGACCGCGTCCCCGGCCGTCCCGGTGCGGGCTTCGGCGGCGGGCCGGCTAGCCGCCGCTTCCGGGCTGCCCGCGTCGGCGGTCGCGGGGTTCCAGTTCGCGTTCGACTCGGGCCCAGGCCGCGGCCGCGGGGCCGTGCCCGCCCGCTCGGCACTGTCCGCCGCCACCCTCGCGGTGGTCATCGTGATGACCACGCTGACGTTCGGCGCGAGCCTGTCGGCGCTCGTCTCCCGCCCGGCGCTCTACGGCTGGAACTGGTCCTACGCCCTGGCCTCGGACCAGGGGCCTGAGGCGGTGCCCGGGCAGCAGGTCGACGGGGAATTGCGCGCCGTCCCCGGCGTCGCGGCGTGGGCCACGGTCTCCTACGCCACCGCCGACCTGGACGGGCAGGCCGTTCCCGTGCTGTTCGGCGACCCGAACGCGACCGTCGCGCCGCCGATCCTGTCCGGGGACCCGGTTACCCGCAGAAACCAGGTAGTACTCGGCCCCGCCACGCTGGCGGCGCTGCACCAGCACGTGGGCGGGACGGTGTCGTTCACCCTCACCGGGCCCGGCCTGCGGCTCCAGGACCCGCTGACCATTGTGGGCACGGCGACGATGCCGACGGTGGGCATGTCGGACGTGCTGCACACCTCGATGGGTACCGGCGCGCTGGCGTCCGCCCAGCTCCTGGGGCCGGCGGCGGCGGGCTGCGCCGGGCCGCCAGGGATGACGTTCGTCCGGTTGCGGCCGGGCGTGAGCGCGGCGGCGGGGCTGGCGGCGATGCGGCGCGTCACGGCCGGCGTCAACAGGGAGCTCGCCGCCGTCCCGGCGGCCAGCCCGTGCCACGGTGACGTGCTCGGCGTGCTGCCCGTCCAGCATCCGGCCCAGATCGCCAACTACGCGGCGCTCAGCGCCGCGCCGAGCCTGCTGGCCGCGGGGCTGGCGGGGGGCGCGGTGGCGGCGCTGCTGCTGACCCTTTTCGCGTCGGTCCGGCGGCGCAGGCAGGACCTAGCGGTGCTGAAGACCATCGGGTTCACCCGGCGCCAGCTCGCGGCCACGGTCGCATGGCAGGCGACGGCCGCCGCGCTCGTGGGCAGCGCGGTGGGCATCCCGCTCGGCATCGCGCTGGGCCGGTGGCTGTGGACCGCGTTCGCCCGGCAGATCTACGCGGTGCCGCAGCCCGCGGTGCCCGTCCTCTCCCTCGTGCTGCTGCCGCTGTGCGCCCTGGCGCTGGTCAACCTGGCGGCCGCGCTCCCTGGCCGGTCAGCGGCCCGGACCCCGGCCGCCCTGGCGCTGCGCGCGGAGTGAAGCGCCAGGCACCGCCAGGCTGACCGCCGGCCAGGCCGCTACGCTTTCCGGGCTACCGCGCCGTACACCGGGACCAGGCGCTCGAAGCGGGGGTCGTCCGGGGCGGGCCGCCAGTCGGTGACGGGCATGATGCCTGGCGGGACCAGGTCAAAGCCGGACAGCAGTTCCGTGAGCTGCGCGCGGGAGCGGAGCTTGATCTGCCTGTCGGACATCGCGTTCCACCGCGCGGCCGCCACGGACATCGCCGGATCCAGGTCGCTCGCCTGATGGTAGAGCGCGACATGGCTGCCGGGTGGCACGGCCCCGGTCAGGGACCGCACGATCCTGGCCGCCGCCGCGTCGTCGAGCACGAACGACAGCGTGGCCATCATCAGGATCGCGACCGGCCTGCCAAGGTCCAGAGTCTCCGCCGCGGCGGCGAGGATGGCGGCGGGCTCCCTCGGGTTCGCGTCCAGCGCGACCACCGCGCCGCCGGGCGCGCTGGACCCTGGCAGGGAGGCCAGCTGCGCGCGGGCGTGCGCGAGCACCATCGGGTCGTTGTCGACGTACACGACGCGGCAGTCCGGCGTCAGCGACTGCGCGACCTCATGGGTGTTGCCCGACATGGCAAGGCTGGCGCCGACGTCGAGGAACTGCCTGATCCCGGCCTCCGTGACCAGGTAACGCACCACGCGCTGACGGAAGGCGCGAGCCGCGATGGGGATCGCGCTGACGTACGGCGCCGCCGCGGCCAGCATGCGCACGGCCTTGCGATCGGCCTCGAAGTTGTCCCGGCCGCCGATGAGGGCGTCCCCGACACGAGCCCAGTTCGGCACAGTGGTATCGATGAGCGCCGCCTTGGCGCGGCGGGTTGAGTCGAGCAGCCAGCGGTCCGTCATCCGGACGCCCCTCTCGTCGAACCGGATGCCCTTCCTGTCGAAAGGCCACCGGTCCCGGTGTACTACGTACGGATCACCCGCCGCACAGGATTGCGGGGACAGATTCCTTTTACGATTTCCTGCGGACCGTCTTTCTCTCACGATTTCCTGCCGACCGCCCCGTGGAGCGGGATCCCGTTGGGGTACGACGGGTCGCCCTGGTCAGGACGCCACTGCTGGACCTCCACGATGCCCGGCGTCACCAGGGACAGACCCGCGAACCACGAGGCCACCTCCTCGCGGTCGCGCAGCCAGACCGGCAGCGGGGCGAGCTGGTTCCACCGCCGCTGGGCGGCGAGCCACCGTTCGGCCGGGGCGGCCTGCACGACGGCGAGGTAGCTGTCCGGGCACAGCGCCGCGATCAGCTCGCGCAGCACCGCCGCGACCAAGCCGGGGCCCTCGATGAAGTTCAGGACGCCGATCATCACGATCGCGGCCGGCTGGCCGAAGTCGAGGGTGCGCCGCGCCGCGTCGATGAGCGCG